>JBBIIR010000009.1:0-15182 GCA_037446455.1 Hydrogenophilales bacterium
CAAGGCGGGCGCGCCGGCGGAAATCCTTTACGTGAGCAAGCCCCACATCGGCACCTTCAAGCTGGTGGCCATGGTGGAGCACATGCGCGAGACGATCACCGCTCTGGGTGGCGAGATCCGCTTCCAGAGCAAGGTGACGGACCTGGACATCATCGACGGCCAGGTGCGCGGCGTGGTGCTGGAAAGCGGCGAGCGCATCGCCGCCGAGCACGTCATCCTGGCCCTCGGCCACAGCGCCCGCGACACCTTCGAGATGCTGCACCGGCGCGGCGTCTTCATGGAGCCCAAGCCCTTCTCCGTGGGCCTGCGCATCGAGCATCCGCAGTCCCTCATCGACCGCTGCCGCTTCGGCGAGCAGGCCGGCGATCCCCTGCTGGGCGCCGCCGACTACAAGCTGGTGCACCACGCCGGCAACGGTCGTTCCGCCTACAGCTTCTGCATGTGTCCGGGCGGCACGGTGGTGGCGGCCACCTCGGAAGAAGGACGGGTGGTGACCAACGGCATGAGCCAGTATTCGCGCAACGAGCGCAACGCCAACGCCGCCATCGTGGTGGGCATCACGCCCGCGGATTTCCCCGGTGACGCACAGGCCAACCCCCTCGCCGGCGTCGATTTCCAGCGCCGCTGGGAAGCGGCGGCCTTCGAAGCCGGGGGCCGCACCTACGCGGCGCCGGCCCAGAAAGTCGGCGATTTCCTCGCCGGCCGGCCTTCCACCGGGCCGGGCACGGTGATCCCCTCCTACACCCCAGGCGTGCGCTGGACCGATCTTTCCTCCTGTTTGCCCGATTACGTCATCGCCACCATCAAGGACGCGCTGCCCGCTTTCGACCGGCAGATCCGTGGCTTCGCCATGGACGATGCGGTGCTCACCGGCGTGGAGACGCGCACCTCCTCGCCCATCCGCATCACCCGGGGCGCCGACCGCCAGAGCCGCAACACCCGCGGTCTGTATCCCGCCGGGGAGGGCGCGGGCTATGCCGGCGGCATCCTCTCGGCGGCGGTGGACGGCATCCAGGTGGCGGAGGCGGTGGCCCTGAGCATGGCGGCGGGCCAGGCCTGATGCCACCCCGCGTCGCGGTCATCGGCGGTGGTCCCGCCGGCCGGGTGGAGGCGGGGGACCTGGTCATCACGGCGGACATCCCCCTTGCGGCGCAGGTCATTGAACCTTGATTCCTCAGTTTGACAGCGCCTATTCAACGCAAAGCCAGTAAGCACAGGCTGTTCCCTCACCCCCGCCCCTCTCCCGGAGGGAGAGGGGATGCTTTTTGCCTCTCCCTCCGGGAGAGGCCGACGCGGAGCGGCGGGTGAGGGAGCCCGGGGGCAAAACCTACAAGTCCAACCGAGGAATCCAGGTTGAAAAGGGCGGCCATGCCCTCAACCCGCGCGGCGAGTTCTACAGTCCGGAGAACATCCGCGAAGCCCTGAACCTGCGCGATTTCATGGCCGGCCTGCGCGACGCCGGCCTGGCGACGTCCGGGCCGCCGGCTTTCTCCCAGGCCGACCGCCAGGCCTTCGCCAACCAATTGGACCGCTTCCTGGCGAAGGCGGCCGGCTGAAGGGGGACCTTAGAGCTCGGCGGGCGCTGACCGCAGCATCTTCAGCTCCGCCGCCTCCAGCCATTGCCAGTGTCCCTCCGGCAGCGTCGCGGGCAGGCTGTAGCCGCCCAGCGCGCTGCGATGCAGGCCGACGACCCGGTTGCCGGCGGCGGCCAGCATGCGCTTGACCTGGTGGTACTTGCCTTCGGCGATGGTCAGCGCCAATTCGTGTTCCCCCAGGCGCAGGCAACTGCGGGCGGCGAGGGGCGAAGTCTCGTCGCGGAGCAGGACGCCGCTGCGCAGTTGCTCCAGCATGGCGTCGCTCAGCGGATGTTTGCAGGTGACCCGGTAGGTCTTGCCCACCGCGCGCCGGGGCGAGGTGTGCTGGTGGACGAAATCGCCGTCGTCGGAAAACAGCAGCAGACCGGTGCTGTCCTGGTCCAGCCGTCCCACGCACTGCACGCCACGGGTTACCAGGGGAGCCGGCAGCAGGGCGAAGACGCTGGGATGGTCGCGGGGCTGGCGCGAGCATTCGTAGCCGGCGGGCTTGTGCAGGACCAGATAGGCGTGCGCCCGGAAGGCCCAATTTTCGCCATCCACGTTCAGGATCAGGCGCTCGGTCTCGAATTCCCGATCGGGATGCACGCAAGCGACACCGTTGACGGCTACCCGCCCGGCACGCACCAGTTCCCGGCAGGCCTTGCGGCTGCCGAAACCCTGGCACTGCAAGGCGCGGCAAAGTTGCATGGCGAGCGGATCAGAGCGCCTGGCCGACCTTGCGGCATTCGCACCTGAGATGGATGCCCTCGCCCGGGCGGGCGCTGCAACTGAAGGCCTGGACGCCGGCGTTGCCGCAGATTTCGCGGCACTGGCTTTCCTTGTTGGCGCAGGCGTCGACGTAAACAGGAGTGGGGGTTTCGCTGGAATGGAAGGCGATGCAGCCGGCTAGAAACAGGGGCAGGGCGAGCAGGGGAAAGAATTTCATGATGGTTCTCAAAGAATGAATTGCCTAAGTTTGTCTGTAAGCGCGCGAAAATAAAGGCGATCGAGTATTCCAGACGAGCATCCCTGTCCGCGCCACAATAAATAACCATGATGCCGCTGAAAAATCGCCGGCGTCATAATTTGAAACTTTGCGACCCAGGAGAACAACATGGCCGTGACCAAACGCCCCCCCGCCGCGAAATCCGTTGCTGCCGCCACCCCGACCCGCCGCCGCCGGCCCGCCGCGGCCAAGACCGCGACCCCGGCGCCGGAGCTGGACGCCGCCCCGGACGCGGCCGAAGCCGTGGTGGTGGTGCACACCCCGGACGGCGATGTGCAGGTACCGCAGACGCCCGCCGGCCACGACGCCAACCCGGCCGCGGCCGCCGAGATCGAGGCGATCAGCCACGAACCCGTCGCCATGGCGGTGGCCCACGCCCCGCACGGCACGGCCGAGGAAAGCGATTATGCCGCCCTGCCGGCCAGTTATCCCTACCGCACCCGTATCCGGCGCGGTGATTACGAGGCGCACAAGGCAAAGCTGCAGATCGAGCTGCTCAAGGTGCAAAGCTGGGTCAAGGAAACCGGCCAGAAGATCGTCATCCTGTTCGAGGGCCGCGACGCCGCCGGCAAGGGCGGCACCATCAAGCGCTACATGGAGCACCTGAACCCGCGCGGCGCCCGCGTCGTGGCCCTGGACAAGCCGTCCGAGCGGGAGCGCGGCCAGTGGTATTTCCAGCGCTACATCCAGCACCTGCCCACCGCCGGGGAAATGGTCTTCTTCGACCGCTCCTGGTACAACCGCGCCGGCGTCGAGCGGGTCATGGGCTTCTGCACGCCGCACGAGTATCTGGAATTCATGCGGCAGACCCCCCAGTACGAGCGCATGCTGGCGAACAGCGGCGTGCGCCTGTACAAGTTCTGGTTCTCGGTGAGCCGCGAGGAGCAGTTGCGCCGTTTCATCTCGCGCCGCGACGATCCCCTCAAGCACTGGAAGCTGTCGCCCATCGACATCAAGTCGCTGGACATGTGGGACCAGTACACCGACGCCAAGAACGCCATGTTCTTCCACACCGACACGGCGGATGCGCCCTGGGTGGTGATCAAGTCGGACGACAAGAAGCGGGCGCGCCTGAATTGCATGCGCCACTTCCTGCACAGCCTGCCCTACCCGAACAAGGACGTGCACATCGCCCACGCCCCCGACCCCTTGCTGGTGGGCAGCGCCCAGCAGGTGCTGGCGGGCGAGGAGAACCTGCTGCCCACGTTCTCCTGAGCGCGCCCGCTGGGGGCCGCTTCCGTCAGCGCAGCTCCCAGACGCCCGGTTCACTCTGGCAGGCGGTCTGGCGGGAGGTCTTGCCAGCCACCGTCAGTTCGAACACGCGGCAGGGCTGGCCGTTCAAAGTGGTGGCCCTGAGGGGCTTGAGCCGGTAGGCGGTCCCCCGGTCGTCGCTCCAGGCCACGCGCTGGCCGTCCTTGGCCAGCTCCAGGGCATGACCGATGCAGGCCGCGTCATTGCGGTCCGCCTCGCGGCCGGCGCGCGCGCCGAGGATGGCGCCGAGGGCGGTGCCGACGACGATGGCCACCTTGTTGCCGTCGCCCTTGCCGATCTGGCCGCCGACGGCGGCGCCCACCGCCGCGCCGAGCACCGCGCCCACCGCTTCGCGGTTGCAGCGGCCGGCGAGGATGCCGTAGTCCTGGTCCCATTTCCTGCCGGTGTAGCCCAGATAGCCGGGGTCGTGCTTTTTGCGCCAGCCGTGCGCCGGGGCATGGTCGGGCGGGGTGGCCCCGAGCGGAACGGACAGCGACAGGGCCAACAGCGCGGCGATGCCGGCGGAATATCTGGAACGCATGGTCGTTCTCCTCAAGCGGTCAAATGAAGAAACCCAGCAGGCCGAGGATCATCACCACCATGCCGCCGGTGACGATGCGGTTGTCGGGCTCGTGCAGATGCTGGCGCACTTCCAGTTGCACGCGCTCCAGCTTGATGTCGGCTGCGCCGACGGGCGCGACTTCCAGGCGGTACTGGCCGGCATGGACGACCTTGAAGAACAGCAGGTGTTCCTTGAACACCGGGTTGGAGTCGGCCACGCTTTTCACGCCCAGCGTGAAGTTCAGCGGCTTGGCCGCCTCCTCGTCCTTGTAAAGCGTCGCCGCATAACGGTCCTTGGGCGGGCTGTTCTCCATCATGTTGGGCGCGAAGCGGCCCTGCGCGTGCAGGATCAGGCCTACCGGCGCCATCTCCGGGTTCAGCGTGAAGGGCGCCGAACGCCATGGCGCGGCGGCTTCGCCGTCGGCGCGCTCGAGGCTGAGCAGGGCGACGCGGCTGCCGGTGAAAAACTTGGCGTACACCCAGTAGGCGGGACCGGCCAAGAGGCCGGTGATGAGCAGGACCAGGGAGATGGTTTTCATAGGGGCGGATGGAAACTGGAAAGGGTCGGTAGGCAGATCGTCGCCACCGGTAGGGGAGGGCTCCTCAGTCGTCGGCGTCGAGCCCCATCTTCTGGGCCACGAGGACGGCCTCGGTGCGGTTCGCGACCTTGAGGATGCGCAATATCGCCGTCACGTGCAGCTTGACGGTGCCCTCGGTGACGTCCAGGGCCTCGCCGATCTGGCGATTGCTGAGGCCTTTCACCAGATGGCGCAGGACCTCGAGGTGACGTTGCGACAGGCTGGGATGGCGACGGGTTATGGCCAGGCAAGCGGCGGAGTGCGCGGGGAGGTTCTCCTTTTCTTGCTCGGCCTCCAGCATGCCAGGCGGGGTGTAGATGCCGCCCGCCATGACCTGCCGGAGGGCGGCCAGGATGCCGTCCCTGGGGGTGGACTTGGTGATGTAGCCGAGCACGCCGGCCGCCAGCAACTGGCGGATGGGGCCCTCCTCCTCGGAGGCCGTCAGCATCACCAGCGGCACGATGGGGAACAGGGCGCGGAAGCGGCTGACGCCGTCGATGCCGTCCATGCCCGGCATGTTCAGGTCCATCAGCGCCAGATCGACGTCTCCGAGGCGGCGCATGGTCTCGAAGGCGGACGGGAAATCGACGGCCTCGAAGACCTCGATGTCCCTTTCCAGATGGCGCAACAGCGGTTTCACGCCCTCGCGGAACAGCGGATGGTCGTCGGCCAGCAGTATTCTCATCGAGCCCTCGCGGACATGGCCATGCGCGGCGCTTAATTTTCGATGCCCAGACGCTGCCAGATGGTGCTGGTCAGGCCGGCCTGGTTGAGCGCGTAGAAATGCAGGCCGGGGGCGCCGCCGTCGAGCAGTTTTTCGCACATGCCGGTGATGAAATCCAGGCCGAAGGCGCGGATCGAGGCGCTGTCGTCCAGGTAGCCTTCCATCTTGCGCGACAGCCAGCGCGGAATCTCGGCGCCGCAGGCGGCGGAGAAGCGCGAGAGCTGGCTGAAGTTGGAGATCGGCATGATGCCGGGGACGATGGGCAGGGTCACGCCCAGCTCGGCGCAATCGTCGACGAAATTGAAGTAGGCGTCCGGGTTGAAGAAGTACTGGGTGATGGCGGCGTTGGCGCCGGCTTCCACCTTGCGCCGGAAGTTGCGCAGGTCCTCCTGGTAATTGCGCGCCTGCGGGTGCGTTTCCGGGTAGGCCGCCACCTCGATCTCGAACCAGTCGCCGGTCTCCTCGCGGATGAAGGCCACCAGTTCGTTGGCGTAGCGGAATTCGCCGGGCTCGGCCATGCCCGAGGGCAGGTCGCCGCGCAGGGCGACGATGTGGCGGATGCCGTGCGCGCGATAGGTATCCAGGATATCCCGCAGACTGTCGCGGGTGGAGCCGATGCAGGACAGATGCGGCGCGGCGGCCAGCCCCTCGGCCTGGATTTCCAGCACGGTTTCCAGGGTGCGGTCGCGCGTGGAACCGCCGGCGCCGAAGGTTACGGAAAAGAATTTGGGTTTCAACTGCGCCAGTTGGCGGCGGGTTTCGCGCAGCTTGACCATGCCCTCGGGGGTCTTGGGCGGGAAGAATTCGATGCTGAAGGTGCGCTCGGCCATAACGGGATGCGGTTGCGGTGTGACCGTGGATTCTATCCCAGGGCCACGCCCAGGGCGCCGCCGATGAACCAGGTGGCGGCGCCCGCGGCGGCGCCGATGCCGAGCATGCGCAGGCCGCCGTGCAGGGCGCGCCTGCCGGTGAACAGGCTGATGGCGGCGCCCACGCCGAACAGGCTGATGCCGCTGGCCAGCAGCACGCCGCTGAAGGCGGTGTGGCCGGAGAGCAGCAGGTAGGGCAGCACGGGAATGAAGGCGCCGCAGGCGAAGGCCAGGAAGGAGGAGACCGCCGCCTGCCAGGGCGAGCCCAGTTCCTCCGGGTTGAGGCCCAGCTCCTCCCGCGCCAGGGTGTCCAGGGCCCGGTCGGGGTCGCGGATCAGGGCCTCGGCCATGCGCCTGGCGGCCTCGCCGTCGACGCCCTTGGCCTGGTAGATGAGGGCCAGTTCGGCGGCTTCCTCCCGCGGATACTGGTCCAGTTCCTCGCGTTCCAGGGTGATCTGATATTCATGGAACTCACGCTGGGAGCGTACCGACACGTATTCGCCGGCGGCCATGGAAAACGCCCCCGCCAGCAGGCCGGCGGCGCCGGACAGCAGGATCACGTCGGCGGCCGCGCCGGCTCCGGCGACGCCCAGGATCAGGCTGGTATTGGAAATGAGGCCGTCGTTGACGCCGAACACCGCCGCGCGCAGGTTGCCGGCGCCGCCCATCTTGTGCCGCTCGGCGCGCATCTGCTCGAGGTTGACCGGCGTGACGTGCGGCGGCTGGGCGGCATGGTAGAGGCTCATGCCGCGCACCTTCATGGCGGACAGCACTCCGCGCAGCGGGCGTATGCCCAGACGCGGGATCAGCCAGCCCACCAGCCGGGTGCGCGCGTCCGGCCGGAAGCGGTCGGGCACGGCGACGCCGGCTTTCGTCAATTCCGCCTCCCACAGCACGGCCTGCTGGTCGGCGGCCCGGGCCAGCTCCAGGAACAGCACCTGGCGCGCGGAACCGCATTCCGCGTCGGAGACGACGCGGTAAAGCCAGGCGGAACGTTTCTCCTCGATCCAGCTTTCCAGTGCGTGCATGGCGATTCGCGTGGGTTAACGTGAAAGTCGCGACAGCGACTCTCGAAGCTCCCCTCTCCCGCAGGCGGGGCGAGAGGGGAATTCGGAATGCACAGCATTCCGCCCTCGCAGCCGGCTGGCGATGCATCGCCAGCTGTGGGGCGCGGAGCGGGGGCTGGGGGGTAAGGCGGGGGTTTCGCGGAGCATGCTCCGCGCCCGCCGAACGGCCCCGGAATGCAGTCCGGGGCGCGCCCTGCAAGTGAGGGAAACGGACATGACACTCATGCTTCGGGGCGTCTTCTGAAAGTTATGTCCGTTAGTGCCGACGGCATTATGGCCCGGCTCAGGCGCCGAGGCCGCGCCGGTATTGCACCGCTTCGGCGACATGAGCCGCGCCCAGGTCGGCTTGCCCGGCCAGGTCCGCCACCGTGCGCGCCACCCGCAGGATGCGGTGGTAGGCGCGGGCGGACAGGTTGAGACGGGTGATGGCCTGTTTCAGCAGGGTCTGGCCGGCGTCGTCGAGGCCGCAATGCAGGTCGATCTCCTTGCCCGCCAGCCGCGCGTTGGGCTTGCCCTGGCGGAGCAGTTGGCGTTCGCGGGCGGCGGCCACCCGTTGCCGGACGCGGGCGGAATCCTCGCCGCCGGCCGCGGCGGTCAGCTCGGCCTCGGGCAGGGCGGGCACCTCGACGTGCAGGTCGATGCGATCCAGCAGGGGGCCGGAGATGCGGCCGCGGTAGCGGGCCACCTGTTCCGGCGTGCAGCGGCATTGGCCGGAGGGGTGGCCGAGAAAGCCGCAGGGGCAGGGATTCATCGCCGCCACGAGCTGGAAGCGGGCGGGGAAATCCGCCTGCCGCGCCGCCCGCGAGATGGTGATGTGGCCCGCCTCCAGAGGTTCGCGCAGCACCTCCAGCGCCTTGCGATCGAACTCCGGCAGTTCGTCCAGGAACAGCACGCCGTGGCTGGCCTGGCTGACCTCGCCCGGCCGGGGCGGATTGCCGCCGCCGACCAGGGCGACGCCGGAGGCGGTGTGGTGCGGCGAGCGGTAGGGCCGCGCGCGCCAGGCCTCGGGTCGGAACTGGCCGCACAGGGACAGCACGGCGGCGGATTCCAGCGCCTCGGCCTGGGTCATCGGCGGCAGGAGGCCGGGCAGACGCGCCGCCAGCATGGACTTGCCGGTGCCGGGCGGGCCGCTCATGAGCAGGGAATGTGCCCCCGCCGCGGCCACCTCCAGCGCCCGCCGCGCCGCCTGCTGGCCCTTCACGTCGGCGAGATCGGGATAGGCCGGCGCCGCCGAGGTTTCACGTGGAACCGCGCGGGGCAGCGCCTCCCGGTTCATCAGGTGGGCGCACACGGCGAGCAGGCTGTCGGCGGCGTAGACCTCGGCGTCCTCGACCAGCGCCGCCTCCTCGGCGCTGGCGCGCGGCAGGATGAAGGCGCGGCGGTCGCGGGCGGCGCCCAGCATCATCGCCAGGGCGCCGCGTATCGGTCGCAACTGCCCGGTCAGCGCCAGTTCACCGGCGAATTCGTAGTCCTTCAGCGCCCCGCCCGGCAGTTGCCCGGAGGCTGCCAGCAGGCCGATGGCGATGGGCAGGTCGAAGCGGCCGGATTCCTTGGGCAGGTCCGCCGGCGCCAGGTTGACGGTGATGCGGCGCTGCGGAAACTCGAAGCCGGATTGCAGCAAAGCCGCGCGCACGCGGTCGCGCGCCTCCTTCACCTCGGTATCCGGCAGGCCCACCAGGGTGAAGGACGGCAGGCCGTTGGCCAGATGCGCTTCCACCCCCACCTCCGGCGCTTCCATGCCCGCCAGGGCGCGGCTGCTGACGACGGCCAGGGTCATGCATGACTCCCCATTCTTGTACGTGGCCGAATCTTGGTCGGAGCCGGCGCGCTCGGCAAGGGCCCGCTGCAATCGCGAGCCGGCGCCCGCGCCAACGCAGGGTCAAGCCTTCGTTGCCTTGCGCCGCAACCCCCGCCTGCCCACCCAGTCGCGCGCGAACTGCTGCGCCACCCGACCGGAGCGGCCGCCGCGCTGGATGGCCCATTGCAGGGCCTGCGCGCGCATGGCCGCATCCGCCTGGCCGCCCAGCGCGGCGACCCAGCCGGCGACGATGGCCAGGTAGTCGTCCTGGTTGAAGGGGTAGAAAGTGAGCACCAGGCCGAAGCGGTCGGACAGGCTGATCTTTTCCTCGATGCTTTCGTCGGGGCGGACCTCGCCGCCCAGGTGTCGGGTGGCCGCGTTTTCCGCGAAGAACTCGGGCATGAGATGGCGCCGGTTGGAGGTGGCGCAGAGCAGCACGTTGTCCGGCAGGCCGGCGACGGAACCGTCCAGCGCCGCCTTCAGTGGCTTGTAGGCGGCATCCCCGGGCTCGAAGGAGAGATCGTCGCTGAACAGGATGAAGCGCTTGGACTGGCCGGCCAGCCGGTCGGTGATGTCCGGCAGGTCGATGAGATCGTCGCGGTCCACTTCCACCAGGCGCAGGCCTTTGCCGGCGAAGCGCGGCAACAGAGCCTTGATGAGAGAGGACTTGCCGCAGCCCCGGCTGCCGGCAAGCAGCACGTTGTTGGCCGGCAGCCCCCGCAGGAACTGGCGGATGTTGCGGTCCAGGGCCGCCTTCTGCGCGTCGATGCCGGTCAGCGCCTGCCAGGGCGGGCAGTTCAGGGTGTTGACCGGCGCCAGCATGCCGCGGCCCATCGGCTTGCGCCAGCGGCAGGCCAGGGTTGCGCGCCAATCCACCGGCGGCGGCAGCGGCGGCAGCCAGGCGTCCAGGCGGCCGAGCAGTTCGCTGGCGCGGGCGATCAGCACGGCGAGCTCGTGAGTGGGAAGGGTTCCCGGATCGTCGTGCATGGCGAAATCAGCGCGGTACAGGTTTGGGCCGGGGGCGGTCGGCAGGTGTGCCGGGCCTGGGATTGACCGGGTAGTAATAGTTCGGCTGCTGCGGCACGCGCTTTTCGATCACCACCGGCTGCTGTGACTCCTGCAAGGACTTGAGCCGGGCTTCCTTGGCCTTGCGCGCCGCTTCCTGTTCGCGGCGGCGGTTTTCCAGCGCTCGCGCCTGCTCCTCGTCGCGCTGGGCGCGTTCCCGCGCCTGCGACACTTCTTCCTGGGTGGGCGGCGGCGGTACCGTCAGCTTCTCGACCTGCGCGCCCGGGGGTGGCGGCGAGGAGGAATAGGTAACGTGCCCACTGTCGTCGACCCACTTGTAAATCTGCCCGGCCTCGGCGTAGGCCGCCAGGCCGCAGCACAGCAACAGGCAGGGTATGCGGGGCCGCATGCTCATTCAGGAATCCCGCGCCACTTCAAGGCAGGGCCGCGGCAGCCTGGGTGACTCGGGTATCACAGCGGGTGGATACCGCAGCGGCCCGACGCCCCACGGCGGACGCGGTGAAGGCGACCTGGTCGGCTTGATCCGGGGCGAAGGTGGCGCAGACGGTGCGCGCGGCGCCGGGGGTGAAATCGTCGAAGGTCCAGGACAGGCGTGTGGGGTCGCTCACGTCGGCGCCGCCGGTTACGCATCGCACCCTGGCTCCGGCCGGCATGGGCAGGGTGAGGATGGCGCGGGGCTCGGTCAGGTCGCCGATGTTGCGCAGAGTGTGGCATACGGGAATGATCCTTGATTCCTCGGTTGACCGCTCATTGATCTTCGGAAATCCGCATGGTTGCTAACGTTTGCGCCTTCGACGCGGTTCACCATTTGGGTGAGCCCGCTACACGCCCGCTTTCGCGTCTGTGCGGGCGCCTGGCTTTGTCGCTCCTCCTTGCGGGGAGCGATCCCGCGGCGTCGTCGCTTCGCGCCAGACACCCGCACAGCCGCGCCTTCGGACGTGTTCAACCGAGGAATCAAGGATGATTTCGGGCCGGGCGGAATTCGCGGGCGCGTCGCAGCTCAGGTCCAGCGCGTGCCGGGGCCGCGGCAACTGTTCTTCCACCCAGAAATTGCTGCACGCCTTGGGCGTGACCACGCGGTAGCGGCGCTCGCCGGAGAGGAAGGAGAACTCGTAGGCGTCGATCGGCGCCTTGCCCGCCCACAGCACGTTGCGCGGCAGGTGCGGGCGGCCCTTGCGGCGGGTGGACATGGCGGGCGGCACGCTGCCGACCGGAATGCTCAATGCCAGGACCGGGGCTTGCGCCGCCGCGCGCAGGAAGTCGTCCATGCCGCCGGTGTAACCGCTCATGCGCAGCACCAGTTGCACGTCTTCGCGCAGGGCCTCGCTTTGCAGGGTGCGACGCAGATCGTCCGGCGTCTTCAGGGGATCCGCGAAGCGGGTGGCGGGGTTGCCCAGATGCGTGGCGCGGTGCATGGGCTCTTGCGAGTGAGCGCTCACCGTGATGCATAGAGCGATGCAGGCGAGGAACAGGGAAGCGGCGCGTCGGAACAAGGCGGCTGGGGAAGCTGGGAAGACAACTGAAGTCTACCCGCATTGCGCCCCGGCCGGATGCGGCGGGGATGTGCGCACTCGCTGCCGGACGAGCGCGGCTTGGACAGGTCCGCTTGCCGGCGGCATACTTTTCCCGCCCTTGCCTCCATCGTCATGCCCCTCAATCCGTTTCCCTCCTCTCCCGACCCCGGGCCCGCCGCCGGCGACGGCGGCCGCCTGACCCGCGCGCGCCGCATGGTGCTGGACATCCTGCTGGCCGCGCCCAACGCCATGACCCATCTGGAAGTGGAAACGGCGGCGCGGGAACGCGGTCTGCGCGCCGACCGGGTGACTCTCTACCGGGCGCTCGACTGGCTGCTGGGCCGGGGTCTGGCCCACCGCATCGAGGGCAGCGACCGGGTCTGGCGGTTCAACGCCGTCGCCGGCGAGGATCACGGCCATGCCCATTTCCATTGCGTGCGCTGCGGGCGGGTGTTCTGTCTGGATTTGCCGCAACCGGAGGTGGCGCCGGAATTGCCCCCGGGTTTTCACTGCGACAGCGCCGAGCTCACGCTGCGCGGCACCTGCGACGCCTGCGGCGCGGCCTGAGCCGGGCGGCGACACGGTCCCGGCAAGGGGCCGGCGGGTGATGGCTTCGGCCAGAACGCAACACAGTTGCAGCAAGTGATGCGCAGCCCTACCATGCAACCCGATTGCATTGCATGCCGCGCCGGCGGCTCCGCACATGACCCTGACCTACATCCTGCTCGCCACCCTGGCGGGCGGCGTGCTTTCCGTGCTGCTGGCGGCGCTGCTGTCGCTCACCGTGCTGCGCCGCTGGGCGCCGCGCCTGGTCGGCTTCTCCACCGGCGTGCTGCTCGCCGCCGCCCTGCTCAACCTGTTGCCGGAGGCGGCGGAACTGCTCGATCCGCATGCCGCCGGCCTCACCGTGCTGGCCGGCATCTTCCTGTTCTTCGCCCTGGAAAAGACCGCCCTCTGGCGGCATGACCATGCTTACGGCCACGCCGGCATCGGTCACCGGCACGAGCCGGTGGGCGCCATGATCGTGGTCGGCGACGGCCTGCACAATTTCGTCGACGGCGTGCTCATCGCCGCCGCCTTCCTGCAGGACACCACCCTCGGCATCGCCGCCGCCAGCGCCGTCATCGCCCACGAGGTGCCGCAGGAGGTGGGCGACTTCATGGTCCTGCTCGCCGCCGGCTACAGCCGCGCCCGCGCCCTCGCCATGAACCTGTTGTCGGGCGCCGCCGCGGTGCTCGGCGGCGTGCTGGGCTGGGCCATGCTGCAAGGGGTGAGCGGCGCCATTCCCTACGTCCTCGCCCTGGCCGCCGCCAGCTTCCTCTACATCGCCGTCGCCGATCTGGTGCCCCTATTGCAGCGACAACGCAAGCCGCGCGACTTCGCCATCCAGTTCGCCCTGCTCGCCGCAGGCGTCTGGGTGGTGATGCTGGGCGCCCACTCCCATTGACCTCTACCCGAAACTGGATGCACCCATGGATAAACGCCTGCCCGTCACCGTCCTGTCCGGCTTTCTCGGCGCCGGCAAGACCACCCTGCTCAACCACATCCTCAACAACCGGGAAGGCCGCCGGGTGGCGGTCATCGTCAACGACATGAGCGAGGTCAACGTCGATGCCGCCCTGGTGCGCGACGGCGGCGCGGCCCTGTCGCGCACCGACGAGAAGCTGGTGGAGATGAGCAACGGCTGCATCTGCTGCACCCTGCGCGAGGACCTGCTGGTGGAGGTGGCGCGCCTGGCGCGGGAGGGCCGCTTCGACTACCTGGTCATCGAGTCCACCGGCATCGGCGAGCCCCTGCCGGTGGCGGAAACCTTCACCTTCGAGGACGAGCACGGCGTCTCGCTGGCGAAGATCACCCGCCTGGACACCATGGTCACGGTGGTGGACGCGCGCAATTTCCTCGACGACTACGCCAGCGAAGACCTGCTCAACGAGCGCGGCGAATCGCTGGGCGAGGAGGACGCGCGCACCGTCGCCACCCTGCTGGTGGAGCAGATCGAGTTCTGCGACGTCCTCGTCATCAACAAGGCCGACCTGGCGAGCCCCGGCGAACTGGCGCGGCTGGCCTCCCTGCTGCACACCCTGAATCCCCGCGCCCGGCTGGAGATCGCCCAACACGGGCGGGTGGACCTCGCCAGCGTGCTCGACACCGGCCTGTTCGACTTCGAGCAGGCCGCGCAAGCGCCGGGCTGGCTCAAGGAAATGCGCGGCGAGCATGTGCCGGAGACCGAGGAATACGGCATCTCCAGCTTCGTCTATCGCGCCCGCAAGCCCTTCCATCCCCGCCGCCTGTGGGACTGGATGCACACCGAATGGCCCGGCGTGGTGCGCGCCAAGGGCTGGTTCTGGCTGGCCAGCCGGCCGGAATGGGCGGGCGTGTGGTCCCTGGCCGGCGCCACCCGCGACCACGGCCCCGGCGGCCTCTGGCCGGAAGGCGTGGACAGCCGGGGCCGGACGGTGCGCGACGCGCGCCAGGAGATCGTGCTCATCGGCATGCGCATGCAGCCGGAGGAACTCAAGGCCTGTTTCGATGCCTGTCTGCTGACCGAAGCGGAAATGGAGTTGGGCGAGACGGCCTGGCGCGCGTTCGACGACCCCTTTCCGCGCTGGCGCATGATGGATCCTTCCGCAACCCAAACCGAGAACGAGGTGAATGCATGAAACGAACCGCCCCCCTTTGGCTGGCCCTGGCCCTGGCCATGCCCGCCCTGGCCCACGACGACCACAAGCAGGGCCAAAAGCACTCGCACCAGCACGCCCACGTGCACGGCCAGGCGGAACTGAAGGTGGTGGTGGACGGCGGCCGGCTCGACCTGCGCCTGGAATCGCCGCTGGAGGCGGTGCTGGGCTTCGAGCACGCGCCGCGCAACGACCAGGAGCGGGCGGCGGTGGCCGCGCTGCGCAAGACCCTGGCGGCCGGCGAACAGTTGTTCGCGCCCACCACGGCGGCAGGCTGCAAGCTCACGGAAACCCGCGTCATTTCCGACGTGCTGGACGGCAAGCCGGGCGCCGGCGAGGACGGCCACGGCGACGTGGCGGCGGAATACCGCTTCGCCTGTGCCCAGCCCGACAAGCTGACCGGCCTGGAGGCCCGCCTGTTCGGCAACTTCCCCAGACTGCGCCGCCTGGATGCGCAGGTGGTGAGCGGCAAGGGACAGAGCGCCCGGCGCCTCACACCGAGGATGCGCCTGTTGTCTTGGTAAGCTAGCGGCCGC
>JBBIIR010000010.1:0-15172 GCA_037446455.1 Hydrogenophilales bacterium
AAGGGGTACGCCGAATCCGTAAGGCGGCAAAGCCGCCAACGGCCTCGCTGCCGGCGCGGCCAGCGCTTGCAGGCTGCGCAGGTGGCGCAAGACGCCATATACCGCCTCGGCGATGAAAGCTCGCTCGCGGCCGCCCAGCTTCGGATAGGCGCGGAAGTAGGCGGACAGGCGGACGTCGGCGGGCCGGTCCAGTTCCAGCACTTCCGCCAGGGCGTCGATGGCGGCGGTCAGATCCTGGCCGGGGGCTTCCACCCGCCGCTCGGGTGCGCGCCTGCCGGATACGGACTTAGGCGCCGGCATGGTTCTGCGCGCCGCGATCGGCCAGCAGGAAGTCGAGGAACGCGCGGGCCACGGTGGAAATCTGGCGACCGGCGGGATAGACCGCATACCAGTGCCGCCGGATGGGAAAGCCCTCGGCATCGAGCACGGCGAACTGGCCGGGCTGATGCAGCACCAGGGTATGGCCGGACAGGGCGGACAGGCCAAGACCGGAAAGGATGGCCTGCTTGATCGCCTCGTTGCTGCCCAGTTCCAGGCGCGGACGAATCTCCAGGCCGCGCCCCAGAAACAGGCGCTCGATGGCCTTGCGCGTGCCGGAGCCGGCCTCGCGCATGATCCAGGGTTCCTCGGCGAGGCGTTCCAGGGTGATGCGCCCGGCTGCGGCCAGCGGATGATCCGGCGGCGCCAGCACGACAATGGGATTGTCCATGATGGGCATGGCGACGACGTCGACCTCGTCGGGCGGCGTGCCCAGCAGGTAGAGGTCGTCCAGATTGTCGGTCATGCTCGCCAGCACCTGCTCCTTGTTGGTGACGCGCAGGGAGACCTCGATGCCCGGATGCCGCTTGCTGAAGGCGCCCAATAAACGGGGCGCGAAATACGAAGCGGTGGTGATGGCCATCAGCCGCAGGCGGCCCTTGCGCAGGCCCTGGCGTTCGGCCACCGACATGGCGTAGCGGTCGAGGATGGCGAAGATGTCGCGGCTGGCCTGGGCGAGTTCGCGGCCGTCCTCGGTGAGCAGCACCTTCTTGCCCACCTGCTCGACCAGCGCGGTGCCCACCGCGTCGCACAGCTTCTTCATCTGCATGGACACCGTCGGCTGCGTCAGATGCAGTTCCTCGGCGGCGCGGGTAAAGCTGCCAAGCCGGGCGATGGCCTCGAAAATCTCAAGTTGTCTGAACGTGCTGTGCCGCATGGTTTATGCTTGTCTTCTCGGCCGCCGCGCGGCGGCGAGGGAAGGGTAACAGAATAGATTGAAATCTATCACGTCAATAGAAAATCGTGACTGTTATTTATGATTTGATGTGCGCATGATCCGCAGACCTCCAAATCGACAAATCGGTCGATGAGGTTCAAAGCAATCCCGAGATTAAGGAGCTTACTCATGGCTGTGAAGACGTATAGCGCTGGCGTGAAGGAATACCGCCACACTTACTGGATGCCGGACTACACCCCGCTGGACACCGACCTCCTGGCGGTGTTCAAGATCACCCCCCAGCCCGGCGTCGACCGTGAAGAGGCCGCCGCCGCCGTCTGTGCGGAGTCCTCCACCGGCACCTGGACGACGGTGTGGACCGATCTCTTGACCGACATGGACTACTACAAAGGTCGCGCCTATCGCATCGAGGACGTGCCCGGCGACGACAGCTGCTTCTACGCCTTCATCGCCTACCCGATCGACCTGTTCGAAGAGGGCTCGGTGGTCAACGTCTTCACCTCGCTGGTCGGCAACGTGTTCGGCTTCAAGGCGGTGCGCGCCCTGCGCCTGGAGGATGTGCGCTTCCCCATCGCCTACGTCAAGACCTGCGGCGGCCCCCCCCTGGGCATCCAGGTCGAGCGCGACGTCATGAACAAGTACGGCCGTCCGATGCTGGGCTGCACCATCAAGCCCAAGCTGGGCCTGTCCGCGAAGAACTACGGCCGCGCGGTGTATGAGTGCCTGCGCGGCGGCCTGGACTTCACCAAGGACGACGAGAACGTCAACAGCCAGCCCTTCATGCGCTGGCGCCAGCGTTTCGACTTCGTCATGGAAGCCATCCTGAAGGCCGAAGCCGAAACCGGCGAGCGCAAGGGCCACTACCTGAACGTCACCGCGCCGACCCCGGAAGAGATGTACAAGCGTGCCGAGTACGCCAAGGAAATCGGCGCCCCGATCATCATGCACGACTACATCACCGGCGGCTTCTGCGCCAACACCGGCCTGGCCAACTGGTGCCGCGACAACGGCATGCTGCTGCACCTGCACCGCGCCATGCACGCCGTGGTCGACCGCAACCCGCACCACGGCATCCACTTCCGCGTGTTGACCAAGATCGCCCGTCTGTCCGGCGGCGACCACCTGCACACCGGTACCGTCGTCGGCAAGCTGGAAGGCGACCGCGCCTCCACCCTGGGCTGGATCGACCTGCTGCGCGAGTCCTATGTGCCGGAAGACCGCAGCCGCGGCATCTTCTTCGACCAGGACTGGGGCTCCATGCCCGGCGCCTTCGCCGTCGCTTCCGGCGGCATCCACGTCTGGCACATGCCCGCCCTGGTCACCATCTTCGGCGACGACTCCGTGCTGCAGTTCGGCGGCGGCACCCTGGGCCACCCCTGGGGCAACGCCGCCGGCGCCGCCGCCAACCGCGTCGCGCTGGAAGCCTGCGTGCAGGCCCGCAACGAAGGCCGTCAGCTGGAGAAGGAAGGCAAGGACATCCTCACCGCCGCCGCCCAGAACAGTCCCGAACTGAAGATCGCCATGGAAACCTGGAAGGAAATCAAGTTCGAGTTCGACACCGTCGACAAGCTGGATATCGCCAACAAGTGACATCGCGCTTTCGGCGAGATGTCATCCCGGACGGGCCCGAGGTCCGATCCGGGATCCAGATGAACGTATAGAAAGGAATCCTGAAATGGCTGTACAAGCTTATCGTTCGACCAAGAAGTTCGAGACCTTCTCCTACCTGCCGCAGATGACCCCGGATCAGGTGCGTCGGCAGATCGCCTACTGCATCAGCCAGGGCTGGAACCCCGCCGTCGAGCACACCGAGAAGGGCACCACCGCGCGTGTCAACTTCTGGTACATGTGGAAGCTGCCGCTGTTCGGCGAGCAGTCCATCGACACCGTGCTGGCGGAAATCGAGGCTTGCCATCGCGAGTTCCCCGATCACATGGTGCGCTTCGTGGCCTATGACAACTATGCCCAAAGCCAGGGCATGGCGTTCGTGGTCTATCGCTGATGTTCGGCGGGGGCGACGGCACGGCCTGGCCGTCCGTCGCCCATGATTCCTCCCGCATGCGGTTTGGTGCGGAGGCGGGCCGCGCAGGTCCGCGTCCGCAGCAAGCCTTAACACCGTTCGAGGTAAGTGATGACACAAGCCGCAGATAGCTCGGCCAGCGCCACCCTGTCCGGGCGCGAGTTGGCCCTGAAGCGTCGCAAGGCCATGGCCTTGCACGGCAAGACCGCCGCCGTCAAAGGCGCGGATGCGCGCCAGGCATCGACCCGGCGCATCGCCCCGGCCGCCATGCCGGCGGCCCCGACCGCTCCCGGCGTCGCGGTCGCGTCCCAGGTTGACGCCGCCCTGCCAGACGCCGCGCTGATCGCCCAACTCCGGGCCGCCAACGCGCCCAAGGCCGGTCGCGCCCGTCGCGAGGCGCTGAGCCTCGCCGGCAAGGCCGCCTTGCAGCCCACCGCCAGCCGTCCGTCGGGCCACCTGCGTCCCACGCGCCAGCCCGTGGCCGCCGCCGAACCCGCCACGACCTGTGGCTGCGGTTGCAACGGCGCGCCGGGCGGATGCGGCGCCGCGCAAACGCAAGCGGCCGCCGAGGTGCGCGAGGCCGCGGTGGCCAGTGTCGCCACGCAGGTCGTCGTCGCCAGGGCCAATGTCGAGCCCACCGGTCGTGCCCTGGCGCGCGCCCGTCGCGCGGCGCTGGCCCTGGATGGCAAAGCCGGCCTCAAGCGCGTCGCCCAGGCCACCAAGATCGCCGCCACCATGCCCGAGCAGGATTGGCGGGCCGCCATAGCCAAAGGCGCCACCGGCCGCCAGGTCGCCATGCAGCGCCGCCTGGTGCAGTCCCTGGCCGGACGCGTCGGCGCCAGCGGCGAGTCGCGCCCGAGCGGACGCATGAAGGCGCGCCAGACCACCCCGGCCCCCGCCAAGGTGGAAGAGGGCCACACCCTCTCCGGCCAGTCCGTCACCGGCACCCAGGTGGAGCGCAGCAAGAAGGTGACCGGCAACGAACCCGGTTCCTGCCGCGCCATCACCGGCACCGAATACATCGGCAACGAGCAGTACGCCGCTCTGTGCGACACCCGTCCCGCTCCGGCTCCGGCGAAGGTGGGCGTGGGCAGCACGCTGAGCAGCCGCACCGTCACCGGTACCGAGGTGGGACGTTCCACCAAGGTCACGGGCGACGAGGTGGGCGCCTGCCGCGGCATCACGGGTACCGAATACCTGTCCGCCGAGCGTTTCGACGAGTTCTGCGCGACTCGTCCGGCGCCGGTTCCGGCCAAGGTGGGGTTGACCCGGAGCGAGAAGGGCAAGACCGTCTCGGGCACCCTGGTGGGCCGCTCGGACAGGGTGACGGGCGACGAGCCCGGCGCCGACCGCGCCATCACCGGCACGCGCTACACGCAGCCTGCCGCCGACACCGCTCCGGACAAGGTCGTGGTTTCGCATACCGCGCAGGGCAAGGCGGTCACCGGCACCGCCGTGGGTCATACCGCCAAGATCACCGGCGACGAGCCCGGCGCCTGCCGGGGCATCACCGGCACCCAGTACCTGGCCGCCGAGCAGTATCAGGAACTGTGTCAGAGCACACCGCCGGCCACGCCGCGCAAGGTCGGCGTGATGTCCTCCAGCGGCAGCCAGACCGTGTCCGGCACCGAGGTGGGCCGCTCCGGCAAAGTTACCGGCGACGAGCCGGGCGCCTGCCGCCCCATCACCGGCAGCCAGTATTACAACAGCGGCGATTTCGCCGAACTGTGCAAGACCCCGAGCCCGCGCAAGGTGGGGGCCATGCAGACCCTGGCCGGGCGCACGGTGACCGGCACGGAGGTGAACACCAGCCCAAAAATGTCCGGTGACGTGAGCAACGGGTGCATTCCCGTCACCGGTATGGACTATGTCGGCGTCACACAGACCGTGTGCGCCGAAAGCACCCAAGCGCAGCCCGTGGCCAAGGTCGCGGTCGACCAGACCTGGCGCGGCCAGCCCATCACCGGCAGCCTGCCCGGCCGCTCCGGCAAGGTGACCGGCGACGAGTACGGCAGTTGCGCGCCCATCAGCGGCACGCCCTATATCGGGCGCGGCCAGTACGGCGGTTTCTGCGCCGCGCCCGAAGTGGCGGCGCAGGCGGCCCGCGTCCGCGACAGCGCGGTGATTCCCGCCACCGCCGTGACCGGCGACCGGCCCGGCGCCGGCGGTTCGCAGATGACCGGCGATGAGCGCGGCGCCTGCGAACCGGTCAGCGGCACACCCTACATGGGGCCCGACAACGGCGCCGGCCAATGCGCCGCCAGCGGCCGCTTCGTGTCCCGCGCCCGCGTCTGGGACGAACCCGTTCGCGCGGCCGCGCCCATCGACTTCAGCATCGTCTCCCCGGCGCGTCAGGCCTGGCAGCGCGGCGCCCAGGCGGTGACCGGTACCGGCTACAGCGGCGAGCGCATCACCGGCCCGGTCAACAAGGCCGGCGGCCTGATCACCGGCACGCCGGAGTTCCGCCACATGGGCGCCGCGGCTTCCCAGGCCGAACAGGCGGAAGCCGTCGCCGCCGCCCTGCGCCTCACCGGCGAGGGTAGCCAGGCCGGCGCGCGCATCACCGGCGACGCCTGGCATGCGCAGAGCCGTGTCACCGGTACCGAGGGCGCCTCGAGCCTGTCCCGCAACATGTCGATGCGCGGCAATCCGCGCGGCGCCGCGGCGAACGCCCAGGCGTTCCGTGAAGTCGAGCGTCCCGAAGTGCCGGAAAGCCGCATTACCGGCTCCGCCGGCAACAGCCCGAAGGGCGCGGTGGTGACGGTCTCCGGCGGAGCGCGCGCTTAAGCGGCGGATCATGAATACGCGCAAACGACTCGCCGCCATGCGCCAGGCCGGGGTGCTCACCCCGGCGCAGGCGCCCGCCAATCCGGCCTGCGTCATCGGCCCGGGGCAGCGTTGCGAGCACGCCCTGGTGGATCAGGAGCTCAACCGGCGCCTGTACGCCTACGAGACGCGCGTGCGCGGCCGCTTCGCGGCCATCGCCGACACTCTCAAGGTGTTGTCCTCGCTCCAGCACGAGCTGGATTTCGTGGCGCGGGCGCGGAACCTGGCGCGCGAGTGCCTGGGCTACGAACTGCCCGACGCGCTGCTGCGGGATGCCTGGGTGACCGGCCTCGACCTGCGCGCCCTGCATGCCCACTGCATCTTCAAGAGTTTCAAGGCCTGCGTCGAACAAGCCGACGCGGACCAGGCGCCGTGGCGGGAACGCATGCGACTGGACGAAGGCTTCTTCCAGTCCTGCGGCTATCACACCCTGGATATCAGCCCCTGCGCCGACGGCCGCCTGCAGGGACTGCTGCCCTTCGTGCTGCGGCTGGCGCCCAACGACGCGGTGCGGGTCAAGGCCTATGCCGGCGCGATGTTCGACGTCGAAGGCGACGTCGCGGACTGGACGCAACGGGAGCTGGACCGCCTCACCGGCGGCATTCCCGGCGGCGAACAGGGCAATTACCTGAAGGTCGCGGTCTATCACCTCAGCACCTCGCATCCCTGCCAGCAGGGCTGCGCCGCGCACGGCAGCAACGACGCCGCGGCCATGGATGCCGCGCTCGGCCGGCTGGTCGAGCTGCGCGCCGCGGTGGAGAACACTTTTGGTCTGGGCGCGGCCCCCGACATCCTGCTGATCGGCATGGACACCGACCTGGACGCCATCCGCATCCACGTGCCGGACGCCGACGGCAACATCAACCTGGCGCGTTACGTCTGCAACGCCACCCTCTATCGGGAAACCCTGGGCATGCCGCCGGAAACGGCGCGCGGCCACATCGAAGCCACGCTGGCGCGCGTCGAAGGCGCTTCGCCCTGCGCGCCCGGCATGCGCCGCCTGATTCTCGCCCTGCTGGAAGCCAACCTCTCGCAGATCGAGTACGTCATCCAGCACCACGCCGGACGCTACGCCGTGATCGGTCACAACGAGCGCTTCATCTGCGCCGGCGAGGCGATGAGCGAACTGCAGTTGCGCAACAAGTTTTACTTCGCCCACCTCGACACGGTGGAGGAGGGCGCCGCCGACATGGACGTGGGCATCAAGATCTTCAGCGGCCTGAACGTGAAGCACGGCATGGCCATCCCTGTCCTCGTGCACTTCCATTATTCCTCGCGCGTGCCCGGCGCGCGCGAACGCGCGCTGCTGCGCTGCCGGCGGGTGAAGGCCGCGATCGAGTCGCGCTACGCCGATCTGCACACGCGGGGACTGCTGCGTTGCCAGATGGCGGTGAGCGATCTGCAAGGCGGCGAGCGCGCCAGCTTCGTCGAGGACGAGGTCGAAGATCATGGACATTGAGAGAAAGGCTGGCTTGGGGTCCGTACGATGAAGATCATGCGCGTCGAAAAAACCCTGGTGTCGACCAATCGCATCGATACCTTCGGTCATCGCCCTCTGCTGGTGGTGCAGGAGAAGGCGGGCGGCGCCCGCAGCGTGGCGGTCGACGCGGTGGGCTGCGTGCCCGGCGACTGGGTGATCTGCGTCGGCTCCTCAGCCGCGCGCGATGCCGCCGGCAGCAAGGAGTTTCCCTCCGACCTGACCATCGTCGGCATCATCGATCACTGGAACCCGGAGGCGGCCTGATGGAAATCATGCGCGTGCTCGACGAGCTGGTCTGCACCCGCCGGGTGCCGGGCCTGATGGCCTCGTCGCTGCGTGTGTTGGAGAGTCAGCAGGGCGCGCTGTCGGTGGCGACCGATCCGGTCGGCGCGCCCCCCGGCAAATGGGTGTTCACCAGCAGCGGCAGCGCGGCGCGGCTGGCGATGAAGGATGTGAAGGTCATGACCGACCTGACCATCTGCGGGATCATCGACAACTGGGATGAATGAATTATTGGGCGGCGAAGCCGGACAGGAGTTGTGGTTAGGGACGCGATCTCCCGGCAATGCGAGTGGTCGTGAACTTGTTTTCAATGTTGTTCCTAAAAGGAGTAATGAAATGGCAGAACGTATGGGTATTGCGCTGGGCATGATCGAAACCCGCGGCCTGGTGCCCGCGATCGAGGCGGCCGACGCCATGACCAAGGCCGCCGAAGTGCGCCTGATCGGTCGTCAATTCGTCGGCGGCGGTTACGTCACCGTGCTGGTGCGCGGTGAAACCGGCGCCGTCAACGCCGCCGTGCGCGCCGGCGCCGATGCCTGCGAGCGCGTCGGCGACGGTCTGGTTGCCGCGCACATCATCGCCCGCGTGCACAGCGAAGTGGAAGGCATCCTGCCGACCGCGCCGTCCGCCTGATTCACCCCGCGCCCCGCGGTTAACGTCTTATCACTGAAGGAGCTGAAAAATGGCCAACGCCACTGGTATTGCCCTGGGCATGATCGAAACCCGCGGACTGGTTCCCGCGATTGAAGCCGCCGACGCCATGACCAAGGCCGCCGAAGTGCGCCTGATCGGTCGTCAATTCGTCGGTGGCGGCTACGTCACCGTGCTGGTGCGCGGTGAAACCGGCGCCGTCAACGCCGCCGTGCGCGCCGGCGCCGACGCCTGCGAGCGTGTCGGCGACGGTCTGGTCGCCGCCCACATCATCGCCCGCGTGCACAGCGAAGTGGAAGGCATCCTGCCGACCGCCCCCTCCGCCTGAGCGGTGGGCGCGAACGTTTCATTCACATTGATGGAGAACTCACATGGCTAACGTGACCGGCATTGCCTTAGGGATGATCGAAACCCGCGGCCTGGTGCCCGCGATCGAGGCGGCCGACGCCATGACCAAGGCCGCCGAAGTGCGTCTGATCGGTCGTCAATTCGTCGGTGGTGGATACGTCACCGTGCTGGTGCGTGGTGAAACCGGCGCCGTCAACGCCGCCGTGCGCGCCGGCGCCGACGCCTGCGAGCGCGTCGGTGACGGCCTGGTCGCCGCCCACATCATCGCCCGCGTGCACAACGAAGTGGAAGGCATCCTGCCGACCGCGCCGGATGCCGGCGGTGGCGGACGCGACGCCGAGATCACCTCGACCCGCAGCTGAGCGGATCGCCGCCGATGAGCGTGGATCCACGCACCCTGGGCTGGCTGTCGCGCGCGCTCACGCACGAAATGAGCGCCGTGCAGCAGTATCTGGCGCAAAGCGTATTGGCCAGACTGTGGGGGAATGAGGACCTGGCGGCCCACCTGCGCCGCGAGGCGGTGGAGGAACTGGAGCACGCCGAGCGCCTGATGGAACGCTTGATCCGCCTGGGCGTAGCGCCATCCGCCGGCAACCTGCCACCGGCCCGCCTGGGCCGCGACGTGCAGGCCTTGCTGGACGCCGACCATCGCCTGGAAGTGGACGCGGTGCGTCTCTACCAGGAGGCCCTGGCGCATGCCACGCGCATGCGTGACGCCGAGGACGCGGCCTTGCTGGAGGGCATCCTGCGCGAAGAGATGGCCCACGTGCGCGAACTGGACGGCATGCTGGCCGGCGAGCCCGGACATGGCTGAGCTGCCCGAGGGTTGGGAAGCGCGGGGGACGCCGCCGAACCTGTTCCGGCGCTTCGAGTTCGCGCGCTACGGGGAGACCCGCGCCTTTCTCGACGCGCTCGCCGCGCTGACCGAGGAGACGGGCTTGCATCCGCAGAACATCAACTTCGGCGCCACCTACGTCAACATCACCGTGGAAGCGGCGGAGGGCGCGGCGCTGGGCGAGCGGGAATACGGCTTCGCCGCGCGCGTCAATGCGCTGCGGCCGGCGGCGGGGAGCTGACATGGCGACGCGGGTGACCGCCGTCATCAATCAGAAGGGCGGGGCCGGCAAGACCACCCTGGCCATGAACCTGGCCGCCGGTCTGGCGCGCCGGGGCGAAACCGTGGTCATCGACCTCGACCCGCAAGCTTCGTCGGTGCAGTGGGCCAGCCAAGGCAGCGCGCCGTTTCCGGCGACCGTGAAGCAGATCGGCGGCAAGTGGGATGCGCGTAGCCTGCATCAGAACTACCGCGCCTACCAGCATCTGGTGCTGGATTGTCCACCGTCGGTGGAAAGCCACGCCTCGCGGCAGGCCCTGCGCGCCTGCGACGTGGCGCTGATTCCGGTGTTGCCGTCGCCCGTGGATCTCTGGGCCAGCCTGCGCCTGCCGCAGGAAATCGAAGAGGCGCGGCGCGTGAATCCGGGGCTCAGGGCCTTTCTGGTGCTCAATCAGCTGGAGCCGAAGAGCGCGCTGTCCGCGGCCATGCACGAGGCGCTCGAGGAGTTCGGCGTGCCGGTCCTGAATGCGTCGCTGCGCCGGCGCGCGGTGTATCGCGGCGCGGCCCTGGAAGGGGTGTCGGTGTTTCAAATGGGCAGCCGGGGCGCGCAAGCGGCGGCTGAGATCGAAGCCATCATAGAAGAGGTGATTGCATCATGACCAACCTGAAGGACAAGCTCTCCGCCAGCGTGCGCCAGGCGCGCGCCGCCCAACAACCCGCCGCGGCGAAGCCCGCGCCGGCGGCCAAGCCTGCCGCGAAGCCCGCCGCCAAGCCGGCCGCAAAGCCGGCCGCCAAGCCGGCGGCGTCCGCAAAACCCGCGACCAAGCCAGCAGCTCCCGCCAAGCCGGTCGCCCGGAAAACGCCGGCCAAGCCCGCCGCCCTGCCGGCGCCCAGCGCCAACCGCGTCGAGGCAAGCGGCAGTGCCCTGTTCCCGTCCCGGGTGTGGCCGGACTGACGCCCCCCAGCAAGCTTTCACAGGTATTCCGCCATGCGTAACGATCCCTTCATGCGTACCTATTCCCCGCGCCAGGAAGCCCTGGCCCGCGCAGCCGCCCAGCGGGGCGCCGCCGCGCAGCCGGCGGCGCACGTCCGTCCCGCCGCGAGCGGCGCCGTGGCCGACATCCTCACGCCCTACCTGGTGAACAAGGAGCCCTACTACCGTCCGGTCGCCGACGAGGTGGATCTGTACGAGGCGGCCTATTCCGTGCGCATGCCCATCATGCTCAAGGGTCCCACCGGTTGCGGCAAGACGCGCTTCATCGAATACATGGCCTGGAAACTGGGCAAGCCCCTGATCACCGTGGCCTGCAACGAGGACATGACCGCCTCGGATCTGGTCGGCCGCTTCCTGCTCGACGCCAACGGCACCCGCTGGCAGGACGGCCCGCTGGCCGTCGCCGCGCGCCATGGCGCCATCTGTTATCTGGACGAGGTGGTGGAAGCGCGCCAGGACACCACCGTGGTGATCCACCCGCTCACCGATGCGCGGCGCATGCTGCCGCTGGAAAAGAAGGGCGAGCTGATCGAGGCCCACCCCGATTTCCAAATCGTGATTTCGTACAACCCGGGCTACCAGTCGCTGATGAAGGATCTCAAGCAGTCGACCAAGCAGCGTTTCGGCGCCCTGGACTTCAACTATCCGGAGCACGACGTCGAGGCCGAAATCGTCGCCCACGAATCCGGCGTGACCCTGGAGGTGGCCAAGAACCTGGTGCACATCGGCGAGCGCGCGCGCAACCTCAAGGGCCACGGCCTGGACGAGGGCCTGTCCACCCGCATGCTGATCTATGCCGGCTCCCTCATTGCCAAGGGCGTGGCCCCCCTGGCCGCCTGCCGCGTCGCCCTGGTGCGTCCCATCACCGACGACCCGGACATGCGCGACGCCCTCGATTCCGCCGTCACCACCTATTTCTGATTCAGGATACGGGTTACGGGTTACAGGATACGGTCGTTTTCCCGCGCTGCGACCCAGCGCGGATTGACCGAAACCTGGTACCTGGAACCTGAAACCCGATGGCCATCCATCTCGACGAATATCAGGAACTGCTCGAGGAACTCCCCGGCGGCGCCCGTGAGGTGTTGCAGGCATCCTGGAACGAGGCCGCCCGGGTGTTCTCCGCGCGCGGCCTGGACAATTACATCAAGGGCGCGGTCGCCCTGCACAACCTCGGGCGCGGCGAAGACCTGGTGGTTACCTACATCCAGGAAATGCCCGGGGTTTCGCGCGCCATCGGCGAGGATGTGCTGCCCGACCTGGTCAACTTCCTGCTCGGCATGGCTTCCAAGACCTCCGGCCAGGTCCTCACCCTGATCGCCGCCACCGCGCCGCTCGCCGCCGAGCGCCTGGGCGACGAGGCCCTGTTCCGCAAGTACCTCACCGTCCTCTCCATCATGCTGGCGCAAGCGTCTCGCGGCCTGCGGCCGATGTTGGAGAACCTCGACCGGTTGCTCACCCAGCTCACCCTGGGCGGCCTGCGCCGCTGGGTGCAGTGGGGCGCCCAGGCCTACAGGGCCGACTTCGAGGGCCAGGTGAAGTATTTCTCCTTGCAGAGTCCCGACGCCCTCTCGGTGCTGCAATCCGAGCGCAAGGGCACGCTGTTCGTCGACGTGCAGCGGCGCCTCAACATCTATCTGCGGGCCATGTGGGGACGCGACTTCTTTCTGCGCCCCACCGCCGGCGACTACGAAAGCCGCGAGGGCCTGAAGCCCTACATCGCGCACTACCAGATCTACATCGCCGACGCCTACGACGACTACCGTCCCCCGGGCGAGGAGACGCCCGCCGCGGCGATCATCGCCGGCGTCGAGGTCTACCGCGCCGCCGCCAACCACTGCGCCGCGCATCTGGTGTTCACCGGCGCGCCGCTGTCCATGCAGATGCTCAACACCACCCAGATGGCGATCATCGAGGCCATCGAGGACGCCCGCGTCGAGGAACTGGCCTGCCGCCAGTTCCCCGGCATGCGCGCCGCCTGGCTGGCCCTGCATGCGCCCCTGAACACCCGCGCGCCGGAAAGCGTCGGCGACCTGCTCAATCGCCTGGCGCGCGCCCTGCTCGCCCAGGACGATCTCGATCCCCACCCCTGGGTGCAACAGGGTGTGGCGCTGTTCCGCGCCGAAACGGACCTGTCCAGCAACCAGATCAGCTGGAACATCGGCGTCGAACTGGCCCACCACCTTGGCCAGATTCCCCTGCCCGAGTACAACCCGCGCACCGACACCCTGCGCGCCCTCTACCGCGACGACAACCGCACGGTCTGGGAATCCGAGGAATACGACGAGCAGGAGGCCCTGGAAGCCACCTGGCAGCGTCAGCAGCAGGTGCGCAAGAAGGTCTCCGTCATAGAGATGGTCAACGAGGTGAACAACGAGTTCGCCGGCGACGACGCGGAAGAGGTCTGGGTGCTGGAAACCCCCTTCTGGCTCGACCAGGAAGGCAAGACCATCAACGAGCTGGAAGGCCGCGAGCCCATCGCCGACCCGGTGCACTACCACGAGTGGGACTACCAGATCCAACTGGAGCGCCCCAGCTGGGTGACGGTGCTGGAGCGCCGCCCCAAGGCCGGCGAGCTGGAGGTGATCGAAAAGATCATCGAGGACAACAAGCCGGTCATCTCGCGCCTCAAGTTCCTCATCGAATCGATGATTCCGCAGGGCATGCAGCGCATCCGCCGGGTCGAGGACGGCGACGAGCTCGACGTCAACGCCGCCGTGCGCGCCATGATCGACATTCGCATGGGACAGCAGCCCGACACCCGCATCATGATGCGCTACAAGCGCAACCTGCGCGATCTGGCGGTCATGGTGCTGCTCGACATGTCGGAGTCGGCCAACGACAAGGTGCGCGGCCAGGATTATTCGGTGATGGACCTCACCCGCGCCGCCACCGTCATGCTCTCCGACGCACTCGACAAGATCGGCGACCCCTTCGCCCTGCATGGCTTCTGTTCCGACGGCCGCCACGATGTGCACTATTACCGCTTCAAGGACTTCGGCCAGCCCTACAACGATCTGGTCAAGGCCCGCCTGGCGGAAATGAAGGGCTCCTATTCGACGCGCATGGGCGCCGCCCTGCGGCACGCGGGGAGCTTTCTCAAGCAGCAGCCGAAGAACAAGAAGATCCTGTTCGTCATCACCGACGGCGAGCCGGCCGACAACGACGTGCGCGATCCCCAGTACCTGCGCTTCGACACCAAACGCGCGGTGGAGGAATTGCAGCGCGACGGCATCACCACCTACTGCCTGTCGCTCGACCCGCACGCCGACCAGTACGTGTCGCGCATCTTCGGCGCCAAGAACTTCACCGTGCTCGACCACGTGGAGCGGCTGCCGGAGAAGCTGCCCATGCTCTATATGGGCCTGACCCGCTAACGGTCATGACTTCGAGAAGATGCGTGAAGTATGGTAGTCATGACCGTTTCCCTCCCTTGCAGGGCGCGCCCCGGACTGCATTCCGGGGCCGTTCGGCGGGCGCGGAGCATGCTCCGCGAAACCCCCGCCTCACCCCCCAGCCCCCGCTTCGCGCCCCACGGCAGGCGCTGCATCGCCAGCCGGCTGCGAGGGCGGAATGCCGTGCATTCCGAATTCCCCTCTCGCCCCGTTTGCGGGAGAGGGGAGCTTCGAGAGTCGCTGACGCGACTTCCGGGGTAAGGTCATGAAGGTCACCCTGCGCACCTTCGTCTTCATGGACTCGCTGCAACCGCAGCTGGCCTCTTATCTGGCCACCTCCTCGCAGGGCTTTCTGCCGGTGCCCGGCGACGCCTGCCTGTGGATCGAGGTGGCGCCGGGCATGGCCGTGCACCGCCTGTCCGACATCGCCCTCAAGGAAACCAACGTGCACCTGGGCGAGCAGGTGGTGGAACGGTCTTTCGGCTCCATGGAAATCCACTACCGCAACCAGAGCGAGGTGCTGGAGGCGGGCGACATCATCCTGCGCCAGCTCAAGACCACCCTGGACACCCGGCACGCCTGCCGCATCGCCTGGAACGAGATCATCCGCGGCATCACCCCGGATCACACCACCCTGATCAACCGGCAGATGCGCAAGGGCTCCATGATCCTGCCCGGCAAGAGCATGTTCATCCTGGAGGTGGAGCCGGCGGGCTACGCCGTCTATGCGGCGAACGAGGCGGAGAAGGCGGCCCACGTCACCCTGGTGGACGTGAAGCCCTTCGGCAACTTCGGCCGCCTCACCATGATGGGCAACGAGGCCGAGGCCGAGGAGGCCCAGCGCGCCGTCGAGCATGCGCTCGCACAGATCAACCGGCAGGCCCGCCACGCCTGAGGCGTGGGGTC
>JBBIIR010000011.1:0-15053 GCA_037446455.1 Hydrogenophilales bacterium
CGATGCAGGATTTTTCCAGCTCGGCGCGGCCCTCCGGGCTGGCCACCAGGGCCGGATCCTTCACCGTGCAGAAGCCCACCGGCACCTGGCCCTTCAGTTCGTCGGCCAGGCCCACCACCGCCACCTCGGCGATGGCCGGGTGGGCCTGCAGGGCTTCCTCGATTTCCCGCGTGCCCAGGCGGTGGCCGGCGGTGTTGATGACGTCGTCGGTGCGGCCCAGGATGAAGAAATAGCCGTCCTGGTCGCGCACGGCCCAGTCGGAGGAGGAATACAGCAGTTCTTTCTCGAACTGGCCGAAGTAACTGTCGATGAAGCGCTGGTCGTCGCCCCACACGGTGGTCAGGCAGCCCGGCGGCAGGGGCGGCACCACGGTGAGCACGCCCTTTTCGTCGGGGCCGAACTCGGCGGCGGTCATCTCGTTCACCACCTTGATGTTGAAGCCGTAGGCCGGGAAGCCGGGGGAGCCGAAGCGGTTGGGCTTGAGTTCGACGCCGGGCAGGTAGGTGAGCATGGCCCAGCCGGTTTCCGTCTGCCAGTAGTGGTCCAGCACCGGCACGCCGAGGCCGTCGCTGATCCAGCGCGAGGTGGGCTCGTCCAAGGGTTCGCCGGCCAGGAACAGGTAGCGCAGGCTCTTGAGGTCGTATTTCTTCAGCCAGGCCGGATCCTGCTTCTTCAGCACCCGGATGGCGGTGGGCGAGGAGAACATGGTGGTGACCTTGTGCTCCTGCACGATCTTCCACCACACGCCGGCATCGGGGCGGATGGGCAGGCCCTCGTAGACGATGGTGGTCATGCCGTGGATCAGGGGCCCGTAGATGATGTAGCTGTGGCCCACCACCCAGCCGATGTCCGAGGTGGTAAACATGGTCTCGCCGGGATTGGCGTGGTAGACGTACTTCATGGTCGCGGCCAGGGCCACGGCGTAACCGCCCACGTCGCGCTGCACGCCCTTCGGCTTGCCGGTGGTGCCGCTGGTGTAGAGGATGTAGCTGGGCTCGTTGGCTTCCAGCCAGGTCACCGGCACCTCGGCATCGCGGAACTCGTCGCGCAGATCCCAGTAGTCCTCGTCGCGGCCGGCGACGCGGCGCATGTCCGGGTCCAGGCCGCGGTCGACGATGAGCACCTTGGCGGGGGGGAATTCCGCTTTCTTGACGGCCTCGTCCACCAGGTGCTTGTAGGGCACCGGCTTGCCGCCGCGCATGCCGGCGTCGGCGCAGATCAAGAGGCAGGGCTTGGCGTCGTCGATGCGCAGGGCCAGGTTGTGGGCCGCGAAGCCGCCGAACACCACCGAGTGGATGGCGCCGAGGCGGGCGCAGGCCAGCACGCAGAAGATGGCCTCGGCGATCATCGGCATGTAGATCACCACCCGCTCACCCTTCTTCACGCCCAGGCTTTGCAGCACGGCGGCGCAGCGGTTCACTTCCCGGTGCAGTTCGGCGTAGGTGTATTGCTTCTCCTCGCCGGTCTCGGTGGACAGATAGATCAGCGCCGGCTGCCCGGCGCGGGTCGCCAGATGCCGGTCCACCGCGTTGTGGCAGAGGTTGGTCTCGCCCCCGACGAACCATTGGCGGAAGGGCGGCTTGCTGTAATCCAGGATTTTTTCCGGCGGGCGATGCCAGTCGATCAAGGCCGCCTGCTCGCCCCAGAAGGCTTCGGGCGCGTCGATGGAACGGCGGTAAAACGCTTCATAGTGCATCGGTCGTCTCCTCCGGATGGTTCCGGTTTGTCATGAAGGCGCATTGTGCGCTGCGGGGTGGATTTTGTAATAGATGTCATGACCGAGACATAAGCCGCATTAAATCTGAGCATTAAAGTTGGGTATTGCCGTCGTTTGCCGGGCTTGCGGGATCACTATCCTGGCCCTCCGCCAAGCCGTACTATGCGAATCAATCCCGTCATGTCCGGACTGCCCTCGCGGGGGGGGTGGGCACGAAGCTCTGGAACCGCGAACGGGACAGAATGGCAAGGCGATTTGCCCGGGGAGTTGCATGACCTATCGGTTGTCCCTGAAGGGACTAAATGTCCGCAGCATCCTTCTGCCGCTGCTCATAGCCATGAGCCCGCTGCCGCGGGTGGCGGCCGCTCCCGCGCCCGGCGCGGCGGACACGCCGGCCGCGGTCATCCGCATCGGCGTGCTCGCCCACCGCGGCCAGGAGCATGCCGTGAAGCACTGGGCCGCGCACGCCGATTACCTCAACGCGCAGCTGGCGCCGCGCCGCTTCGAGATCGTGCCCATGGCCTATGCCGACCTGACCCGGGCGGTCCAGAAGCGCGACATTCAACTGCTCATCACCAATACCGGCCACTACACCGAGATGGAAATGGCGGGCGGCGTCAGCCGCATCGCCACGCGCCTGATGCGCGGGCCCACCGGCCCCCTCGACCGTTTCGGCGGCACCGTCATCACCCGTGCCGATAACACGCGGCTGCGGCGCTACGCGGACCTCAAGGGCCTGCGCCTGATGGTGCCGGACAAGTCCAGCCTGGGCGGCTGGCAGGTGCACTTGCGCGAAGCCCTGGCGCAAGGGGTCAACCTGGAAAAGGATAGCCGCGCCATCGTCGAAACCGGGAACCATGAAAAGGTGGTGGAAGGTGTGCTCGCCGGCGCGGCCGACGCAGGTTTCGTGCGCTCCGACCTGGTCGAATCGATGGCCGCGGCAGGCCGCATCCGGCTGGCGGACCTGCACATCGTCAATCTCCGGCACGAGCCCGGCTATCCCTATCTGTTGAGCACCCGCCTGTATCCGGAATGGCCCTTGGCGCGCATCAACGAGGCGCCCGAGGCGCTCGCCCGCGACGTGCTCATTGCCCTCCTCAACCTGCAACCCGACCACCCCGCCGCCGCCGCCGCCGGCATCCTCGGCTGGACCCTGCCGCAGAACTACCAGAGCGTGCACGACCTGTTCCGCGAAGCCCGCCTCGGCCCCTATGCCAACCCGCCGGTGACCCTCGCCGACCTCGTCGAACGCCACGGCCGCCTGCTCGCCGCCTCCATCCTGCTGGCGTTTCTGGCTCTGGCTGGACTGGCCTGGTACATCGGCAACGTCAACCGGCATCTCAAGGCCGAAATCCGCCGCCGCGTCGAAGCCGAACACAGCCTGGAGGAAAGCGACAGCCGCTTCCGGGACATGGCCAACACCCTGCCCAGCCTGATCTGGCTGGCCGGCCCCGACAAGCGTTGCACCTTCTTCAACCGCGCCTGGCTGGACTTCACCGGCCGCAACCTCCAGCAGGAAATGGGCGAAGGCTGGACCGCCGGCGTGCATCCCGACGATCTGCGCGATTGCCTGCGGACTTACACGGAATCCTTCGACGCCCGCCTGCCCTTCGAGATGAAATACCGCCTGCGCCACGCCAGCGGGGAATACCGCTGGATCGTCGATTCCGGCACCCCGCGCTACGGACCGGAAGGGGAATTCCGCGGCTACTTCGGACACTGCCTCGACATCACCGAAATGCAGCGCCTGACGGAAGCCCTGGAGGAAGGCCGAGAACGATACGCCCTGGCCCAGCGCGCCGCCCGCATCGCCAGCCTGGACTGGCACGTGGAGACCCACCAGCCGCAGTGGTCCGACGAAATCGACGCCATGCTCGGCTACCCCGCCGGCGGTTTCCCGCGCACCCTGGAAGCCTATCTGGAGCGGGTCCACCCCGACGATCGTGCCACCGTGCAAGACTCCATGCGGGCCGCCCTGCGGCATCAGCGCAACTACGCCATCGAACACCGCATCGTCCTGCCCGACGGCCGCGTGCGCTGGGTGGCGGAAGTGGGCGACGTGGTGCGCGACGAACACAATCGCGCGGTACGCATGATCGGCATCGTCCAGGACATCACCGACCGCCGGCAAGCCGAGGAAGCCTTGCGCCAGAGCAACGACAAGCTCACGCAATCGCTCGACGCCCTGCGCCTGCACACGCGCGACCTCACCCGCATCAACGAAATGAACGAACTCCTGCAAAGCTGCCTGCGGGAAGAGGAAATCCACCGCGTCTTCGGCCAGATGGCGCAGACCCTGGCCCTTGGCAGCGGCGGCATGCTCGCCCTGACGCGCCCGCCCGGACGCGGCCTGCAGAGCGTCGCCAGCTGGGGCGACGCCGGCAGCCTGGAACCCTTGTTCAACCACGACGATTGCTGGGCCATCCGTCGCGGCCACGCCTACGAAGCCAGCCTCGCCGCCGGCGTGCACTGCGCCCATCACCACGCCAGCGCGTCACTGCGCAGCCTGTGCCAGCCCCTGATCATCCAGGGCGAAACCCTGGGCCTGCTCAGCATCCTCGCCCCCGCCGACAGCGTCGAAGCCGACTGGCTGCGCATCCGCCAGCTCAGCGTCACCCTCGCCGAAGCCTTCAAGCTCGCCCTGGCCAACATTCGCCTGCGCGAAGCCCTGCGCGAACAGGCCATGCGCGATCCGCTCACCGGCCTGTTCAACCGCCGCTACCTCGACGAAACCCTGCCGCGCGAACTGCACGCCTGCCTGCGCGAGGACCAGCCCCTGGCCCTCGCCATCCTCGATCTCGACCACTTCAAGCGCTACAACGACACCTGGGGCCACGAGGCCGGCGACCAGGTGCTCATCGAGGTCTCCCGCATCCTGCGCGAACACTTGCGCGCCTCCGACATCGCCTGCCGCTACGGCGGCGAGGAACTGGTCGCCGTCATGCCGCGCGCCGAACTGCGCGAGGCCCGCGAGCGGCTGTCGCGCATCGCCCACCTGGTGCGCGACGCGGAGATCCACATCGACGGCCGCCCCCTGCCCGCCGTCACCTTCTCCGCCGGCATCGCCCTCGCCCCCCTGCACGGCGACGACGCCGAAAGCCTCATGCGCGCCGCCGACCAGGCCCTCTACGCCGCGAAACAGGCGGGACGCGACCGGCTGTTTACGGTCGGCGAAACGGGCTGAAACCACAAGCGGCGGGGGGTTCCCGCCAGTTTTTCGATGTATTGGCGGGCTCATCCCATGAGCCCTTGCCATGCCAGAATGTGATCAAACAGTTCCAGGGAAAGACGCATTCATGTCGCAGACACCCATTGCCCACGTTCGAGATAGTGATGGCGGTATTCAGCTCCTATCGGAACATCTTCGGGGGGTGTCTCTATTGGCTCGCGGTCATGCCGGAAAGCTGGGGCTCTCCGATCAAGGGGAATTGATCGGCCTGCTACACGACCTCGGAAAATTCAGCACGGAGTTCCAGAACTACCTGAAATCCGCAGTCAGGCTACTCAACCCCGACGAAGATGAGGAGTTCGTCGACGCGGAAGGCATCAAGGGCAAAGTAGACCACTCCAGTGCCGGCGCCCAATTCGTCTGGCGCGAACTCGCCCAACAAGGCCAACTTGGGCAAGTTGTCGGCCAGATGCTCGCTCTGTGCATTGCCTCTCACCACTCCGGGTTAATTGACTGCCTCACATCAGGCCCGAACCAACCGGCGGAGGATGCGTTTACCAATCGCATGCGCAAGCCAGACGGGCGCACCCATTTGATGGAAGCCCTCGGGAAGGTAGACAAAGCCATCCTCGCCAGGATGGAAGAACTCATTGCGGCGCCGGAGATGCTCAAGGGCGTGCAATCTCTGATCCGGGTCATCATCCTCGCCGCGCCAGAGATGAATGACCGGAGCATCGTTGCCCAGCAGCAAATCGGGCTGCTGGTCCGATTTCTCTTCAGTTGCCTGATTGACGCCGACCGCGTCGATACTGCCGATTTTGAAAACCCCCGGCAGGCCAAACTGAGAATGCGCGGCAACTTCACAGGTTGGGAATCCCTGATCGGCCGACTGGAGGCCCACCTACTCTCGATTCAACCCCACCATCCCATTGACGAGCTTCGGCAAAACATTTCACGTCACTGCCATATGGGCGCATCCCGAAACAAGGGTATCTACACCCTCACCGTGCCCACCGGCGGCGGCAAGACTCTTGCCAGCCTGCGCTTCGCGCTGCATCACGCCAAGCAGCACGGCATGGACCGCGTGCTCTATGTCATCCCGTTCACATCCATCATCGACCAGAACGCCGAAGTGGTTCGCGGCATCCTGGAACCCGAGGGCGTCGAGCCAGGCAGCGTGGTCCTCGAACACCATTCCAACCTCACGCCGGAGGAGCAGACCTGGCGAGGCAAGATCCTTTCGGAAAACTGGGATGCGCCGGTCATCTACACCACCAGCGTCCAGTTCCTGGAAACCCTGTTTGGCGCCGGCACACGTGGCGCCCGACGCATGCACCAACTAGCCAACACCGTCCTGATCTTCGATGAAATCCAGACCCTGCCGGTGAATTGCGTCCACTTGTTCAACAACGCCATCAACTTCCTGGCCGACCGATGCGGCAGCACGGTCGTGCTGTGCACGGCCACCCAGCCTCTGTTGGATCGGGTGGATGCGCGCAAGGGGGCTATCCGCATCCCCGAAGGAAATGAACTCATGCCCGACGTGAAGGGGCTGTTCGATACGCTGAAGCGGGTCGAAGTCGCATACCGCCGCAAGCCGGGCGGCTGGACCATGGACGAGATTGCCGCCCTGGCCCAGGAGGAGACGGCGCGGGCCGGGAGTTGCCTAGTCATCGTGAATACCAAGAACGCGGCGCAAACCTTGTATCGCCTAAGCAAGGAACAGGCGAAGGTTCCCGTGTACCACCTCAGCACGAACATGTGCCCCGCCCATCGCAAGGCCATCCTGACTGAGGTAAGGGGCCGACTGGAAAGGGAAGAGCCAGTGCTGTGCATCAGCACCCAATTGATCGAAGCCGGCGTGGATGTGGATTTCGGCGCGGTCATCCGCTTCACTGCCGGCCTGGATTCCATCGCCCAGGCCGCTGGCCGCTGCAATCGAAACGGTGCCCGCGACATCGGGCATGTCCATGTAGTCAACCCCCAGGACGAGAGTCTGGGCATGCTGCCGGACATCCGCATCGGGCGTGAAAAAGCCGAGCGCGTCTTGGACGACTATGAGGAAGCCCCCGACAGGTTTGGAAACAACCGCATCGGCCCGGAAGCCATGGCCTGGTACTACCTGAACTACTTCTTCGCCCGCGCCAACGACATGGATTACCCGGTCCCCGCTCGGACACTGGGCCGGGACGACACCCTGCTCAACCTGCTCTCGGCCAATACCCAGGCAAGCGCCGCATATGGCAAAGCGAAAGGAAGGGCGCCTGGCATCTACCTGCGGCAATCTTTCATGGCCGCCGCCAAGGCCTTCAAGGCCATCGATGCGCCCACACGCGGCGTCATCGTCCCGTATGCACAGGCAGGCCGGGACATCATCACAGCACTGTGCGCGGCCTACCTGCCCGACAAGGAATTCGAACTGCTGCGCCGCGCGCAACAATACAGCGTCAACGTCTTCCCGCAAGTGCTGGAACGGCTCACCACAACCGGCGCCGTGCAGGAAATCCAGGAGGGAACAGGCATCCTGTTCCTGGCCGATTCGCGCTACTACAGCGACGAATTTGGCTTGACTGAAACCCCGGATGGAAAAATGGAGGTCCTCTGTGGCTGAAAGAAACAGCATCGAATTCAAGGTCTGGGCGCGCCACGCCCTGTTCACCGACCCGCTCACCCGCATCGGCGGGGAAAAGTGCTCCTACCACGTCCCCACCTACGAGGCGCTCAAGGGCATCGCCAAGTCTATCTACTGGAAGCCCACCTTCATCTGGATCATCGACGAGGTCCGGGTGATGAAACGCATCCGGACTCAGACCAAGGGCACCAAGCCGCTCGACTACGGCGGCGGCAACACCCTGGCCATCTACACCTTCCTGGCCGACGTGGAATACCAGGTGCGTGCGCACTTCGAGTGGAATCGGCATCGCCCGGAACTGGAAGATGACCGGCTTGAGGGCAAGCATCACGCCATCGCCCGGCGCATGCTGGAACGGGGCGGACGGCAGGACATCTTTCTTGGGACGCGGGACTGCCAGGGTCACGTCGAACCTTGTGAATTTGATTCAGGTGATGGGCATTACGACGGGGCGGGCGAACTCGCCTACGGCCTGCTGTTCCATGGTTTCGACTACCCGGACGAGACGGGCGGGAACGAACTGCACGCCCGCTTCTGGCGGCCGACCATGGTGGATGGCCGCATCCGCTTCCCCCGCCCGGAAGACTGCTCCATCCGCAAGTTCATTCGGGGAATGAACGCCAAGAAATTCGGTCGAGGCACGCTGCGCAGCGTCCTGGATGAAGCCGCGGAAGTGGGGTGCTGACATGAGCTGGATCGAGAAGCTCCACGACACCTACGTGCAGTGCAAAGGGCATGAACCGCCAGGCTCGGAACCGCTCATGCCGATCAGCCACACCCCGCAGCAGGCGCACATCGAGATCACCCTCGATGCCGCCGGCAATTTCAAAGGGGCTGGCATCGTCGAGAAAGAGGAAACCGTCATCCCGGCCACCGAGAAGTCCGCAGGCCGAACCGGCAAGGCCCCGCCCCCTCATCCCCTCTGCGACAAGGTGCAATACTGCGCCGCCGATTACCCCGAGCACGGTGGCGGAAAACCCTCGTTCTTCCACGAGTATGAGCAGCTACTGGCTGCCTGGTGCGATTCCGAGTTCGGCCATCCCAAGGCCAGGGCGGTACTGGCATACGTCCGGAGACACAGCTTGGTGGCCGACCTGATCGAGGAAAAGATCCTGCACGTGGGCGCGGATGGAAAGTTGTTGACGCGATGGCAAGGCGAAACACCCACACCGATGATCTTTCGTCTGCTGACGGCGAAGGACGGGGCGCGCGACCAAGGCGATGCCTTCATCCGCTGGCATGTCCGCGTGCCTGACTCCCCCTGCACCGCCGTCTGGGAAGACGGCTCCCTGCAAGAGGCCTGGGCACGGTTCGACGCCAGTACCAAGGAACTGCGGGGTGTCTGCATGGTAACCGGCGAGTTTCAGTCGCCGCTCGCCCAGAGCCACCCCAAGCGGATTCGGCACCCCGGAGACGGCGCCAAGCTGATCAGTGCCAATGACAGCTCGGGCTACACATTCCGCGGCCGGTTTACCGATGACACCGGACAGCAGGCTTGCGGCGTGGGTTTCGATGTCACCCAGAAAGCCCACAACGCCCTGCGCTGGCTCATTCAGCGCCAGGCCTACCGGAACGAAGATCAGGTCATCGTCACGTGGGCCGTAGCCGGCAAACCCATACCCGACCCGTTCCAGGACTCGCGCGCACTCTTTCTCGCCAGCGAAGAAATCCCCCCGTCCGAGGCGGAAACCAGGCAGCCAGACATTGGCGATGCCGGACAGGCCTTCGCCTTGCGGCTGAAGAAGGCCATCGCCGGCTACCGCGCCCGGATCGACGCGACCGAGGACATCGTGGTCATGGGCCTGGATTCCGCGACACCCGGGCGCATGGCGATCACGTTCTATCGGGAACTGAATGGTTCGGAGTTTCTGAACCGCATCCAGGACTGGCACGAGGCCCATGCCTGGCCGCAGAACTTCGGCAAGGAGTCCAGATTCGTCGGCGCGCCCGCGCCGCGCGATATCGCCGAAGCCGCCTTTTCGACTCGCCTTGGCGAAACGGGTGGATTACGTATTGATGACAAGTTGCTCAAGGCGACGGTGGAACGGCTTCTACCTTGCATCGTCGATGGTCGCCCATTAGATCGAGACCTCCTTGTCACGGTAGTGCGTCGAACCTGCAATCGCTCATCTTTCAAGAGGGACAAGAAGGGAAAGCAATGGGAGTGGGAGAAGAACCTGGGCATCGCCTGCGCCCTGTTCAAGGGCTTTTTCAAGGAAAGGGACTATCAAATGACACTGGAAACGGACCGGACCAGCCGGGACTACCTCTACGGCCGCCTCTTGGCCATCGCCGAGCATATCGAGGGCCGAGCGCTCTACGTTGGCGGCGAGACACGGGATACCGCCGCCGCCAAGCTGATGCAGCGTTTCGCGGACCGCCCCGCCGGTACCTGGCGCACCATCGAACTCGCCCTGACACCGGCCAAATCACGCCTACGCGCCAAGCGTCCGGGCTTCTTGCGCGAAATGGATAAGCTGCTCGACGAGGTCGTCGACAGCTTTGAAGGTGAAGATTTCCTGGACGACCGCAAGCTCTCCGGCGAATTCCTGCTCGGCTACCACTGCCAGCGGCAGACGCTGAACCCGCCCAAGATAGAGAGCACGGCCCAATACGAAGACACCCCCACCGAATGACCCCAATCACGGAGCACGCCATGAATACCCTGCAAAGCAAGATCGATTTCGCCGTCATCCTTCGCGTCAAAAATGCCAATCCCAATGGCGATCCGCTTAACGGCAACCGCCCCCGCACGGACTATTCCAACTACGGGGAAATGACCGATGTCTCGATCAAACGGAAGATCCGCGACCGACTCGTGGAACGCTACGCAGCATTGAAAAAGGATGGCCACCCCACAGATGGGCAAGCCATCTTCGTCCAGTCCGACGACCGCAAGATCGACGACGCCAAGAGCTTGCGGGAAAGGGCCGAGCAGGCCTTGGGCAACAAGCTTGGATCAAGTGAGACCTATGACCTCGCCTGCAAGACGTGGCTGGACGTGCGCGCCTTTGGTCAACTGTTCGCCCTGAAGAGCAACAAGAAGACCGGAAAAAAGAAAGAAGAGAGCAGTCAAGACGAAGGCGACACCGGCGTATCCATCGGCATTCGCGGCCCGGTCACCATCCAATCCGCCTTCAGCGTCGATCCTATCGACATTACCAGCATCCAGATCACCAAGAGCGTCAGCGGCGAGGGTGATGGCACCAAGCGCAGTTCCGACACCATGGGCATGAAGCACCGCGTCGACCAAGGTGTGTACGTCTTCTACGGCAGCATGAATCCGCAGCTAGCCGAGCGGACCCAATTTGCCAGCACTGATGCAGAAACCATCAAACATGTGCTTCCCAGGCTGTTTGAAAATGATGAATCATCCGCTCGTCCGGCCGGCAGCATGGAAGTGCTGAAAGTGATCTGGTGGCAACACAACTGCAAGTCAGGCCAATATTCTTCGGCAAAGGTACATCGCACCCTGACGGTCAAGCCGGATGGCTCTTATGTTCTGACTAACTTGCCTGAGCTTGTCCCTGAGGAAATCGATGGTTTTTGAAAGGGAAGTCCATGACAGAAATCCACTTCATCGTCGAAGAGGCCCCCGAGGGGGGCTTTGTCGCCCGGGCCATGGGCGCGGACATTTTCACCGAGGCGGATGACCTGCCCGGACTACATGCCCAGGTGCGTGACGCGGTGCATTGCCACTTCGATGACGGTGACCGCCCCAGCCTCATCCGCCTGCACATCACCCGCGAAGAAGTCCTGGCCGCATGAGAATTCCACGCGACCTGTCCGGCGCGGATCTGGTCAAGCGCCTGGGCCGGTTGGGTTATGAGTGTCACGCCAGACTGGCAGCCATATCGGATTGACCAGCCAGGACAATGGCGAACACCACATCACCATTCCCAACCATGATCCTTTGCGGATAGGCATTTTGACGGCGATTCTGGACGGCGTGGCAGCGCATCATGGCTTGCCACGAGATGACTTGTTGCAACGGTTATTGGCTGAACCACGTTACCGCCGCCTCGCCCAATACCCTGGGCGGCGGCTGTGGCGGGCAATGGCGATGACACGGATGTTGTCTTCCTGCATGCGATACACCACCGAATAGGGATAGCGATGCACGACAAGGCTGCGTGTCTTATTGCGTCCCAGTGTGCCAATGGCGGGGTGTTCGCTCAGCAATTGCAGTGTGCGGTGGATTTCATCTCGAAAGTCGCGAGCCTGATTCAGCCCGGCTTCGTCCAGATACCACCTTGCGGCCTCGCTGAATTCCTGCTCGGCTTCGGAGTTGAAGGAAACCCTCAACGGCCCGCTCGTTCGGCAATCATGGCGTCAATTTTTTTGAAAACCTCTTCTGCCGGAATCCATGTCGTGCGGCCAGCTTCCATGTCGGCGACGCGGCGGGCAATTTCTTCGTCCCAGGCCTGGGCAATTTCTTCCGGGGTGCCATCGGGTTCGCCGTCCAGACTAACCAGCAATCGGTGCGCCAGTTCGCTACGTTCTCTCAACGGCAATTGCATGGCTTGTGCCTCCAGTTCGTCCAGCATCGCGCCCATGTCTTTCTCCGTCTAATTAACAAGATGGCCTCATGTTAGCAGCATCGAGATGACTCAGTCAGCGCCTGAACTCGACCCCGTCCCCCTCGCCGCACTCCAGCACTGGGCCTACTGCCCGCGCCAGTGCGGGCTGATCCACTTGGAGCAGGCGTTCGAGGACAACATCCACACCGCGCGCGGGCAGGCTGTGCATCACCTGGTGGATACGCCCGGCTATGAGATGAAGGCGGGGGTGAAGGTGGAACGCGCCCTGCCCCTCTGGTCCGACCGGCTTGGCCTTATCGGCAAGGCCGATCTGGTGGAGTTCCATCCGGATGGCACGGTGTTCCCGGTGGAGTTCAAGCACGGCGCCAAGCGGCAGAAGATTCATGACGACATCCAGCTCTCCGCCCAGGCCATGTGCCTGGAGGACATGCTCGGCCGCCCCGTCCCGCGCGGCGCGATCTATCACGCCAGCAGCCACCGGCGGCGCGAGGTGGCCATTACCCCGGTCTTGCGCGAACGGGTTGTCGAAACCGCCGAATCCATCCGCGCCATGCTGGCCTCGGGCAAGTTGCCACCACCGGTCAACGATGCACGTTGCCGAGAGTGTTCGTTGAAAGATATCTGTCAGCCGGAGGCGCTGAGCGAGAAGGCCCGGCTGACACGGTTGGCCGCTGGGCTATATGGTGTGGATGAAGGCGACGGCGGCGAGGTCAGCCCATGAGGCGGGCGAGGCATTGTGCCGGGCTCAGGATCTCGACGCCGCACTCGGGTGGAAAGAGGCGAGCATTGCCGGTGACGATGGGACAGTTCGCGGCCAGGGCGGTAACGATGAAGGGGGCATCGTCTGGGTCGGGCAAGACATCGGCGGCGATGCCCGCCGGACGCACATGCAATGTCAGGGCATCCATGTCCGCCAGCAAGTCATCCACCCATTCGCGTGGAAAGTTGAAGCGCGCCCGGCGCAGCACATCCGCGTACTCATCCTGGATGGCGGCGCTCAATACCGGTGTCAGCACCAGGGAACGGATCAACGCGACCAATTGGCCCGGGACGCCCCGACGGTTGACGGAGGCGGAAATCAGGACGTTGGTATCAATGACCGCCAGCATTCCGCTCGCGCCTTTCCTTACGCGCCGATGCGATTTCCGCGTCGATCTCCTCCATGGTCATACCACTCAAACCCCGCTGTTCGGCGTGATCCTGCATCTTGCGCAGCGTGGCTTCGAAACGCTGGCCGCGCACCGCGCGCAACAAGCTCTCCAACTCTTCCGGCCTGGTATTCAACAACAAGGCGAAGGGTTTGCCGTTGCGGGTAATCACCACTTCCTCACCCGCCTCGATCTTGGCCCAAACCTTGGCGGATTCGGCCCTCAATTCACGCACGGTGACAAAATCCATGACACGCTCCTGTATACATTTGTAGCCACAGTATAGCCATGTACACCCTGCTCAACACCCTCTACGTCATGACGCCCCATGCCTACGCGCACCTGGAAAACGCCACCGTGCGCATCGACGTGGAACGGGAAAAGCGTCTCCAGGTGCCCCTGCACCATCTCTCGGGCCTGGTCGCCTTCGGCAACGTGATGGTCTCCCCCGCCCTCATGCACCGGCTCGCCGACGAGGGCAAATCCCTGGTCCTGCTGGATGAGCACGGCCGCTTCAAGGCCCGGCTGGAAGGTCCGGTGTCCGGCAACATCCTGCTGCGCCAAGCCCAGCACCGGGCGGCGGAAGCCTCCCAGAACACCCTGGTACTCGCCCGCGCCTGCGTCGCCGGCAAACTGCGCAACAGCCGGACCAACCTGCAACGGGGCGCACGGGAAAGCGCCGACCCGGACGAAGCCACCCAACTCACCCGCGCCACCGACAATCTGGCCGCCTCCCTGCGCGCCGCCGCCGACGCGGCCAGTCTGGACGAACTGCGCGGCGTGGAAGGCGAAGCCGCCCGGGGCTATTTCGCCGCCCTCAACCTGGTCGTCAAACCCCAGGCCCGGGCCGCCTTCGCGTTGGACGGCCGCAGCCGCCGCCCACCCCTGGACCGCTTCAACGCCCTGCTTTCCTTCCTTTATTCCATGCTCATGAACGACTGCCGTTCTGCTCTGGAAGCCGTGGGCCTGGACCCCCAGCTTGGCTACCTGCACGCCGTGCGTCCCGGCCGCGCCGCCCTGGCCCTGGATTTGCAGGAGGAATTCCGCTCGATACTCGCCGACCGCCTCGCCCTCACCCTCATCAACCGGGGCCAACTCGACGCCGACGACTTCGAAGTCCGGGAGGGCGGCGCCGTCATGCTGGGAGAAAAGGGCCGCCGCGTTGTGGTCACCGCTTGGCAGGAACGCAAGCAGGAAGAAATCACCCATCCGCTCCTCGAAGCCAAGCTGCCCATCGGCCTGCTGCCCCTCATCCAGGCCCGCTTTCTGGCTCGCGCCATTCGCGGCGAGATGGAAGGCTATCTGCCTTATCTGGCGAAATAGCTGAGGCATCATGCTGATCATCGTCACCTATGACGTGTCCACCGAAACGCCCGCCGGCCGCAAACGCTTGCGCCGAGTGGCCAAAGCCTGCGAGCGCGTTGGCCAGCGCGTGCAGAAATCGGTGTTCGAATGCCAGGTCAACGACATGCAGTACGAAGCCTTGGAGCGCGCCCTCCTGGCGGAAATCGACGAGACGGAAGACAACCTCCGTTTCTACCGCATCACCGAACCCATCGAGGTTCGCGTCAAGCAATACGGCATCTTCCGCTCGGTGGATTTCGAAGGGCCGCTGCTGGTATGACGCGCGAACCCCGAGCGACCGCGAAAAGCCGGAAGTTTCGCGTCACACGCAACACACTGATCTTTTACAATTTAAACAACCTGACAAGCACGAATCGACTTGCCGCGATTGTCTGCGAGCGAAGGTTCGCGCAAGCTCACAGCGTTCGGCATTCGGAACAACAAGTTGCGAATGCGGAGCATCGCCCGGCCTCCCGGCCGGGCGCGGATTGAAACGGCCACC
>JBBIIR010000012.1:0-14768 GCA_037446455.1 Hydrogenophilales bacterium
CGCCCGCACAGACACGAAAGCGGGCGTGTAGCGGGCTCACCCAGATGGTGAACGGGATCGAAGGCACGAACTTCAGCAAGCATGCGGCTTTACGAAGACAGAATAGCGGTCAACCGAGGAATCAAGGTTCATGCCAGTCGGCCGGTGTCTATGCCCGCTCTTACGGACCGGCGCCGGGAAACTTGAACCCAGCTTGAATCAGGCGGCCTGCAGGCGGGCGTAATCGAGGATGAACACCTTGCGCCCCAGTTTGGGGAATTCCACGCTGATCTCGGTATCCGGCCCCTGGCCCTGGTAGCCGGCGACCACGCCCTCGCCGTACTTGGGGTGGCGGACCCGGCTGCCCACCTTGAACGGCAGGTCCGCCTGCCGCCGCGGCGCGGGCGGCGGCGCGTAGTGGGCGCCGGCTTCGCGGAACACGGGCGGCGGGCTCGCCAGGCGCACGGACAGGGAGCGCACCAGGCTTTCCGGCACTTCTTCCAGAAAGCGGGAGGGCAGGCCGTAGCGCATCTGGCCGTGCAGCAGGCGCATGCGCGCGTGGCTGAGGTAAAGCCGCCGCCGCGCCCGCGTGATGGCCACATACATGAGGCGGCGCTCCTCCTCGATGCCACCCTGCTCGGCCAGCGCGTTCTCGTGCGGAAACAGCCCCTCTTCCAGGCCGGTGATGAACACCGTGTGGAATTCCAGGCCCTTGGCCGCGTGCACGCTCATCAACTGCACCGCGTCCTGGCCCTGCGCCGCCTCGTGCTCGCCCGCCTCCAGGGCGGCGTGGGCGAGAAAAGCTTCGAGGGACTGGTCGTCGCTGTCGGCGGCGAAGGCGGCGGCGGCGTTGGCCAGTTCGTTCAGGTTCTCGACGCGGTCCTCGCCGTCCTTCTCGTTCCGGTAGTACTCCAGCAGGCCGGAGCGGGCCACCACGTGGTCGACCCGTTCCACCAGGGGCAGGCCGCGCGCCGTGTCGTCCCGGCGAAGGCCGGGAGCCAGAGCTTCGTCTTGCCCTCCCGGTTCGGCTGAAATGCCTGGATTCCGGCTTTCCCCGGCAGCGGGATAAACGCCGGAATGACGGTTCAATTCGTCCACCAGTTGCACGAAAGCGGCGAACTTCTTCCCCGCCTTGCAGGCCGCCACCCACAGGCTGCTGCCCGCCGACCGCGCCTCGGCGTCCACGCCTTCCAGGGAGCGGGCGCCGATGCCGCGGGCGGGAAAGTTCACCACCCGCAGGAAGGCGTTGTCGTCCTCCGGGTTGGCGGCCAGGCGCAGGTAGGCGAGGGCGTGCTTGATCTCGGCGCGTTCGAAGAAGCGCAGGCCGCCGTAGACCCGGTAGGGGATGCCGACGGAGAACAGGGCGTGTTCCAGGCTGCGCGACTGGGCGTTGGAGCGGTAGAGCACCGCCATGTCGAGGAAGGACTCGCCCTCCCGCTTCAGGCTCTGAATCTCCTCGACGACGAAGCGGGCTTCCTCGCCGTCGTCGTTGGCCTCGTAGTGGCGGATCAGTTCGCCCTGGCCGGCATCGGTCCACAGGTCCTTGCCGAGGCGTCCCCGGTTGTGGGCGATGACGGCGTTGGCGGCATCCAGGATGGTGGAGAGGGAGCGGTAGTTGCGGGTCAGCTTGATGGGCTCGGCCAAGCTCATCTCCTCCAGGAACAGGGCCATGTTGGCGACGTTGGCGCCGCGGAAGGCGTAGATCGACTGGTCGTCGTCGCCCACGGCGAAGAGCGCCGTGTCCGGCCCGGCCAGCAAACGAAGCCAGAGGTACTGCAGGCGGCTGGTGTCCTGGAACTCGTCCACCAGGATGTGGCGGAAGCGCTGTTGGTAATGCTCGCGCAGCAGGGCGTTGCGGCCGAGCAGCTCGTAGGCGCGCAGCAGCAGTTCGGCGAAATCCACCGCCCCCTCGCGCCGGCACTGGGCGTCGTACTCGGCGAAGTACTCGCACAGGCGGCGGCTGTAGGGATCCCAGGGCTCCACCTTGTCGGCGCGCAGGCCCGCCTCCTTGTTCTGATTGATGAAGCTTTGCAGCTTGCGCGGGTCGTACTTCTCGGTGTCCACGTTGAGGCCGCGCAGGCAGCGCTTCACCGCCGAGAGCTGGTCGGAGGAATCCAGGATGGTGAACAGTTGCGGCAGGCCGGCCTCGCGGTGGTGGGCGCGCAGCAGCCGGTTGCAGAGGCCGTGGAAGGTGCCGACCCACATGCCGCGGGTGTTGATCGGCAGCATGGCGGTCAGGCGCGTCAGCATCTCCTTGGCCGCCTTGTTGGTGAAGGTGACGGCCATGAGGCCCATGGGCGAGACCTGGCCGGTCTGCACCAGCCAGGCGATGCGGGTGGTGAGCACCCGCGTCTTGCCGGAGCCGGCGCCGGCCAGCACCAGGGTGGAGCCCCGCGCCGTGACGGCGGCGCGCTGCTCGGGATTGAGGGCGTCGAGGAGGTCGGATGCGGCGGCGGCGAACATGGGGGCGGATTATCCTAAAACCCTCAGTTGAACGCGCCCGAAGGCGGGTTTGTGCGTGTGGCTGGCAAGGCGCGACGAGGCCGCGGGGTCGTTCCCCGCAAGGAGGAGCAACGCAGCCAGACGCGCGCACAGACCCGAAAGCGGGCGCGTAGCGGGCTCACCTACCGGGTGAGCGTGAACGTAGGCACAAACGTGCGTATCCATGCGTCTTTTCGAAGGCCAAGGAGCGGTCAACTGAGGGTTTTAGGATTATCCCCGATTCCCGTGCCGCCTCCCCCGAACGGGCAGGCGAGGCACGCCGGCCGGCCGGCGTAAAATGCCGGCCACTTCAGCAAGCGAGGCGCACCATGAACGGACAGATCACCATCCTCTACTTCGGCCACCTGGCGGAAATGCTCGGGCGGGAAAGCGAAATCCTGTTCCTGCCCCGCACCATCCACGACATTCAGGGCCTCATGGCCCACCTCGCCCGGCGCGGCGAGAACTGGACGGTGGTGTTCGAGAAACCGCGCGCGAGCATGAAGATCACCGTGAACAAGCAGTTTTCAGAGGCATCCACCCCTGTCCAGGGCGGCGACGAGATCGCCTTCGTCGCCTTCAGCATGGGTTGAGCCGTTTGTCCGCCCGACGTTTCCCCCCGGTGCCAGCCCCCCTCCTGTCCGCCCTGCTGGGCGCGCTGGCGGTGGCCGGCTTCGCCCCGCTGGGCTGGTACCCGCTGTCCATCCTCAGCCTCGCCGGCCTGTTCCTGCTGGCGCGGGAACTGCCGCCCGGACGCGCCTTCCTGCTCGGTTGGAGTTACGGCCTCGGCCTGTTCCTCGCCGGCGTGTCCTGGATCTACGTCAGCATTTCCACCTACGGCGGCATGCCCGTGCCCCTGGCCGTGCTCGCCACCTTGCTGTTCTGCGCCTTCATCGCCCTGTTCCCCGCCCTCGCCCTGGCTCTGGGCACCCGCCTGACGCCGCCGGGCCGGGGCCGCGTCGCGCTGGCCCTGCCCGCCGCCTGGGTGTTGCTGGAATGGCTGCGCAGCTGGATCTTCACCGGCTTCCCCTGGCTGGCCCTGGGCTATTCCCAGGCGCCGGACAGCCCCCTGGCGGGGTTCGCGCCGATCCTCGGGGTGCTTGGCGTCAGCCTGCTCGCCGCGCTCACGGCAGGTGGACTGGCCATCCTGTTCCCCTCCCCCTCCGGGGGAGGGGCTGGGGGAGAGGGAACACGCCCAACCATCCCCCTCGCCCTCCTGACCGCCCTCTGGCTTGCCGGCCTGGCCCTGCAAAGCGTGGACTGGACCCGCCCCACCGCCGCCCCGGTGCGGGTCGCCCTGCTGCAGGGCAACGTGCCCCAAGACCTCAAATTCCGCCCGGAGAAGCTGGAAGCCACCCTGCGCCACTATGCCCGCGCGGTGCTGGCCAGCGACGCCCGCCTCATCGTCCTGCCGGAAACCGCGCTGCCCCTGTTCCTTTCCGCCGTGCCGCGCGACTACCTCGACCTGCTCGCGGAGCACGCCCGCGCCCGCGGCGGCGACGTGGTGCTGGGCATTCCCGAGGACGCCGGCCCGGGACGCTACTACAACAGCATCCTGAGCCTGGGTTCCTCGCCCGCGGGCGTCTACCGCAAGGCCCACCTGGTGCCCTTCGGCGAGTTCGTGCCGTTCGGCTTCCGCTGGGCGGTGGACCTGATGACCATCCCCCTGGGCGACTTCAGCCGGGGCGCTCCCGACCAGCCTCCCCTCGCCGCCGCCGGCGAGAAGCTGGCGGTGAATGTCTGTTACGAGGATGCCTTCGGCGAGGAACGCATTGCCGCCGCCCGGGAATCGACGCTATTGGTCAACGTCAGCAACGACGCCTGGTTCGGCGCCAGCCTGGCCCCCTGGCAGCATCTGCAGATCGGCGCCATGCGTTCCCTGGAAGCCGGCCGCTGGCAACTGCGCGCCAACAACACCGGCATCACCGCCATCCTGGATGACAAGGGCCGTGTCCGCGCGCAGTTGGCGCCTTTCATCGTAGGTACCCTGCACGGCGAGGCCCGCGGACGGACCGGCGACACGCCCTATCTACGTCTGGGTAATACGCCCGCCCTGCTGCTGGCGGCTGCGCTGCTGTGGCTGGCCAGGCGAAGCAAACCATGAGTTTGCGTACATGCACAGAAACGTCCCGCACATCGATTGCGCCAAGCGAACCGCAACCATAGCCTCAGCTATGGCGAGGATGCACGACAAAGCAATCGTCGACGGGTCGGCACGAACATAGCGATGCTTATGGGTTGAGACACTGGTTAACCCTGGCATGGGCCGAAAGAACGTCATACACCGCAGCCGGCTCGAAGGCCACGTCCCAGCACCAGACACCAAAACCACCTTTGGCGTTCACGCCCTTCACCCAGATCTCCAGTGCCGCCCGCTTGGCGCGGTTCTGCTCGGAATCCTCACCCTTGATCTCCAGCACCAGCGTCTTGCCGTTTGTGAGACAAACGACGAAGTCGGGCACAAAACGCCGCTTGCTACCGTTCCAGAGGTAATACACCTGCAAGCCCAGGTGATCGTTCTTGGCGTAGGCCTTCACTAAATCGCTCTTTTCCAGCGCATTCGCCGTGTAGTGCTCCCACGTGCTGTCCACCATGACGTGGCTGATCTGGGATTTTCGGGTCGGTTCGCAGGGCTTGGTGGTATACCAGGTGCGCATCTGGCTGGTGGCACCGATGGGATATTCCTCGTCGAACACCGGTTCCATACGCTCAGTGTTCTGCTCGTAGAGGTATTGCAGCAGATGCTGAATGATCGGATCGATGTTAAGGCCGATCAGGATTCGCCGACGCAAGGGGTCCTGATGGAAAAGCGAGGGGATGTCGAGCAGGTCCGACGCGATGTACTGTTCCACCTGCCGGATCAACTGATAGGTCAGATACGCCTTGTCACCCTGAAAACGTCCGGCCATCTCGACGTAGGCCTTCTGTGCCGCCACGAAGATCAGGCGTTGCAAACGGAACGCCTCGGGTATCTGTTCCAGATCGATGGCGACGGCCTGATCGAGATGGGTGGCACCGCCCAGGGCGGGCGCCAGTTCGGCACTGACATGGGTTTGCGCGGGATCAAGTTTCAGCGTCTCCACCTTCGTCCAGTCTACCGCCAACTCGGGCCGCACCACGCAGTCCACCCGCAGCACATTGGGCCAGCGGATTTCCAGATGATTACGCTCCTTCAGGGCCTCGATCTGGGTGCTGGGTTTTGGCGGCGGTGGCGGTTCGCCGCCTTCGCCTACATCTTGGAAGATGGAAAGCGGCACGCCGAACACGTTCACGTATTCGGCCTTGTACAGTTCCCGCACCAAGCCGTCGGGGCAGTGCACCGGTTCCCGGTCGTAGGCCACGCGCCGCAGGCCCCGGCCGATCACCTGTTCGCAGAGCAGCTGTGAGGTGAAGGCCCGCAGGCCCATGATGTGGGTGACGTTCTTGGCGTCCCACCCCTCCGACAGCATGGCCACGGAAATCACGTTCTGGAGGTCCTGGCCGGCCGCGCCGCGCTTGCCGACGTTGTCGACAATCTCCCGCAGGAGTTCTTCCTTCTTGAGGGCCAGGAGATCGGCCTTGCGCGTAGCGGGAATGTCGGCCGCCTCGACGATGGCTTTCAGCGCGGCCTCGTAATCCTTGTCCGCACTGGCGGTTTCACCCACCTCGGCCTTGTCTAGCACCCTGGAATCGACCCGTAGCGTCCGGTTGGGCGCCTGAAGCTCCGGCCAGAAGGCTTGCCCGTTCCGGAAATAGTGCTCAATGCGAGCCGCTGTCTCGGTGCGGTTGCATACCGTCAGCATCACCGGCGGTGAGTTATGCCCCGCCTGCCGCCATTGCCTCGCCGTTTCCCGCCAGTCCGCGCCCAGCAGGGTATAGGCCTGCTGCACCAGTGGCGGTAGCGATTCGTGGGGCGCAGCGCCCCGCCGGTTCAGGTCATCGCCCACCTCTGCCTCCCGATACAGGTGATACAGCTTGGAGCGGTAATCCTGGGCATTGGGCAGGGCGTTGTCCCGAACCACGACGCGCGGCGTCTTCACCAGCCCAGCCTCAATGGCGTCATTCAGGCCGAAGTCGGAAACGATCCATTCATACAGCCCGGTTTCCGTGCTCGCCTTGCCGGTGGGGGCGAAGGGCGTGGCGGACAGATCGAAGCAGCGCTGGATACGGCGCATCTTGTGAATACGGTCCAGGCCTTCGATCCAGCGCGTCGCTTCTTCCAGGTCCAGCCCCTGCTCGACCGCCTGGGTCTTGCTCACCTTCATCTCGGCCCGCACCCGGTAGGCGTGGTGGGCCTCGTCGTTGATGACCGCGATGTCCTTGTAAGCCGCCAGCTTGCCCAGCACCCGGCGCACATAGGCCTCGTCGCTCTCGGCCCCCTTCTTCACCACCGAACGGTCCTGCTCCTTCAAAGGCATCAGGCTGTGCCAGTTCTCGATCAGCAGTTCTGCCTGATTCAGTTTCTGGCGGTCGGCATTGGAAGGGCAGAGATTGAAGAAATCATAGAAATTGTCCGGCCGCCCCGGCATCAGCACCTGCAAGCGTTCCTTCACGGTCAGACCCGGCGCCACGACGAAGATGGCCCGGGAGAAATCCTTGTTCCGCTTCGGATAGGTCAGGGCATTCAACACCTGCCAGGTGACGATCATCGCCATCACCGTGGTCTTGCCGGTGCCGGTGGCCATCTTGTTGCACAGGCGCTGCCAGGCCCCGCCGTCGCCGGGGATGGCGATGCCCTGGCGGAATTCCGCCGCCCCCTCAACGCACCAGATCAGGGTCTCGATGGCCTCAAGCTGGCAGAAGTAGAACGGAAACTGGCGGGCCGACTGGTCGTGCCAGTGCTCCAGCAGTCGGCGGGTCACAGTCGTCACGCCCGGGTAACCGGCCTCGCGCCACTGGTCCACGCGTTCCCGGATGGTGTTCACCAGGCCCAGGGCCTCGGTACGCAAAGTATTGTGCCGGGTGTCGAAGATTTCGTAGCCGGCCGGGCGGCGGCCTTCGGCCAGGACCAGCTTTTTCGGGTCGTTCTTGTCCTTCAGCCAATGCCAGCGGGGCGGCTCGAAGGGGGTGTTGATGATCAGGGATTGGGGCGTGCTCACCGAGCGTCTCCCGGAGCGGGCTGGGCAGCGCGATAGCCCTGATTCCTATGGCTTGGCCGGTCCGGATATTTCAGTTCCAGCAGGCCGGCTTTCACCATCTTGCTGATGTGCCGGTCACGCAGGCCATCCATGCCCCGGTTCAGAAGTTCCGCCAATTGCCGCAGCGTCAGGTTACGCCCTTCACATAACCCGAGAATGATCCGCCTGACGGTCTGCTCATCGCTACGTTCCGAGTTGCGCACTGGCGCCACCAGCGCGGCGATGGCCGGCTCATCGAGCATCGCGAGCACGATATCGTCGTGGATTTCCGGGGGATATGCCTGTTTATACGGCGGGCCTGCCCCGTTATGTGGGGAGCTCGGCGCCTTACGAGGGGGGCTCGACACCTTATGAGGGGGGCTATCCCCCCTCGATGCACCTAGCTGCTCCCCCTCTAGGGCATAGCGAGTTCCGCGCCCCACTCCGTCGGCGACCAGAAAATGTCGCCGGACCAGCCCCTGCAGAATGCGGGTAATGTCCACACGGTGCAGCGACAGGATGTCCTGCATCCGCTGATTGCTGATTTCCCCTTCGATTGCCGCAGTCACCAGAATTTGCACTTCCTCAGGATCAAGGGCATCGAATACGGCACCGAAACGTTCGCGCAGATCGGCCAACGTAGTCTCAGGCAGCATGCTCACCAGGGGCAGCGTCAGAATGACCCGATCCGGCCGCAACGTCTCCGCCAGAATCGGCGATTGCCAATGTTCCGACGCCCAGCCTGCGCGTATCTTGTCGATGCCTGAACCCGCTTTGTCCCCTGCACCCAGCATCTGGAACATCAGTTGCAGCGACTTGTTGCGGCACTCACTCACCGCGCCGCGCAACAACTGTTCGCGAGACACCAGCAGCGTTCCGGGATTGGAAAATTCCAGCCGATCCACCCAGCGATCAATGACGATGCCGCCCTGGCCGGTGTAATCGGCATGGATCAACGCATTGACCAGTGCCTCCTGCAAGGCCTCGGACACCGTGCTTTCGCCAGTACGGTAGCCCTCGGCATCGATGCGGAACGGCCGACGAATACCTGGCCCGGTGGAGAGCTTCAGCAATACCTGCTGGTAGAACTGGAACACGTTGCCTTCCCAGGTACCGTCCAGGGTCAGCCGGTCGGTCCAGCGCACCGCCGGGTCGTCGCTGTAGCGCTCTCGATAATCGAGCTGAAAACCCGGAATGCCGGCCGGATCGCGGATCGCCTGTTCGCGGCCGAACATCAGCAGCCCGGCGGCGGTCAGGCCCTCCCGGCCGCTGATCCGGTCGCGCCGCCAGCCGCCCAGCTTTGTCAGCAAGCCCAGATCGTCCTCGGCGAGCCAGGCATGCTGGCCGCGCGAGGCGAAGCGGTTGCGGTACTGGCGGATCGAGTCCGGATGCAAATCATCGACGCTGAAGCCTTCCAATATCCGGCTGTCGGCAGACTCCTCGGCCTGGTCCGAGAACATTCGCCGGACCTCGGCCTCGCTGCACCGGAAATCACCTTCATTATTGCGGCGGAAAGTGCCACGAAACGGATCGCTGCCGATGAATACCGGCCGCTGACGGCGATCCGCACGCGGCACGCGAATCCGCACCACCGGCGGATTGCCCGGCAGCGGCACCAACGTGACGTCCGCCCCGGTCAACAGATTCGCGCTCACCTTGCCGCGGTTGTTCACGGTGTTCCAGAAATCCTGGACGACTTTCTCGGCGTTGGGCACGCCGTGTATCTCCAGCCGCCCTTTATCCTGCGTCACCCCCAGCAGCAGCGTACCGCCCTGGGTATTGGCGAAGGCGCTGTAGGTTTCCCACAAGTCCCTCGGCAACCCGCCTTTGGCCCCCTTGTACTCGACGTCCGCCCCCTCGAAGTAGCTCAACTCCTCGAACAGGTTCAGTTGCTCGCTCACCGCCGCCCCCTCAGCCAAGCCCGATCACCTTCAGCGACTCGATCCCCCGATCATCCACGATCTTCACCGCAATCTTGCGGTTCTCGCCCGCCTCGAAGGGCAGGCTCACGGTGCCGTGGAACTGTGCGAGCAGATCTTCGTTCAATTCGGCGCGGATGTTTTTCTTCAGCTTCTCCCAGCCTTCACCCTTGCCGGCCATGGGGAAGAACACCTGGCGGGGGAACAGGGAACGCTCGTCATAATCCGTGTCCAGCAGCCAGACGGCAATCTTGCCCTTGCCGCCCGAGACGAGTTCCCCCTTGCTGGTGTCGAAGTAGTCGAAGCCGTGCACTTCCACCTGATACCACTCCCCTCCCCCGCAGGCGGGGGAGGGGCTGGGGGAGAGGGCCTTAGGGGGTGAGGGCAGCCGGTGCACTTCAACGTCCGGCTGGCCCATCAGCCAGAACGACTGGTTATGGCTGCGCGCCTTCTTCAGGTCTTCGGTCAGCAGGTCGGTGTTCATCTGGGCCTTGAGCAGGGTCACGCCCGGCCACTTCATCTCGTCGATGTCCTTGGCCGCTTCCGGGTCGAAGGTGAAGGCGGTGAAGACGATGAAGCGCGGCGCCGGGCGGATGGTCTCCGCCTCGCGCAGGGCCATTTCCACTTGGCGCTGTTCCAAGGCCGCATGCTCCGGGCCGAAGCTCACCACCACCCGCTCGCCGGTGTCGAGATTGCCGACGGCATGCAGATAAGGGGTGCCCGGCAGGGTCTCCAGGTCGGCGAACTTCAGCATTTGCCCGCCCTTGCCCCGGATGCCGGTCTTCAACAACTCGTCCCGCCACTGATGCTGCCGTGCAGACTCACCCGAACGGGCGATACCGGCGTCCGCCTCTTCCGGCTGGCGCGCCTCGTCCAGGGCCTTCACCGATGGGAAGGGCACCGCCTCCACCGAGAACGGTCCGGTAATGCGCAGCTTGTTCTTCGCCGGCTGGGGCTGGTCGTACAAGGTCTCCTGGTCGGCATGGGCGGCGATGGAGGCGTCCATCTGCTTCTGCATGGATTGGCGAGCGGCGTGGAAGGCGTCGAAGGGTTGGCGTGCGGCCTCCGGCCAGTCGGCGGGGAAGTCGAAGGGCACCTCCCACTCGCGCAAATTCCCCTCTCCCCCTGCCCCTCCCCCGCTTGCGGGGGAGGGGTGTGCAAGCCCCTCTCCCGCAGGCGGGAGAGGGGTTGGGGTGAGGGCGCCGTTCAATTCCATCAGCGCCGCCTCCACCGCCGGATGCATCCGCTCCCAAATCTCGTCGATCTCCGGATTGTTGGCGATGGACTTCAGGGTCACATGGGGCACGGTCTTGTAGATGAAGCCGCCCTTCAGGCCCTCGTGGGGGTAGCGCAGTTCGTAGTAGTCGTAGCTGGCGGTCATCAGCCGCTGTTTCGCCAGGGTCACGGCCACCCGGGAGGTGTCGCAGGTGATCCAGCGCCGGCCCCATTTCTCGGCCACGAAGGCGGTGGTGCCGGAACCGCAGGTGGGGTCCAGGACCAGATCGCCGGGGTCGGTGGTCATGAGGAGGCAGCGTTCGATGACTTTCATCGCGGTTTGAACCACATACTCCTTGTCTTCGCTCCGGCTGGAGAATCGAGCATCTGACCAGAAGTTTGAAATTGGCCGAAAGGGAAAGTCTTGAAAACTCCGAACATACCGCAGCATTGAACCCCGGCGCTCCAGCCGCCCAGCCAAGGCTAACCGCCCCATTCCGATAACGCCGCTTTTCCAGTATCCCGTAATGGGGCGGTACGTAACTCCACGGAATTCAACAAGAAAATCCCCGGGTGGTCGCTGTGACACAATGTTGTCGAGCGTAATTGCCCGACTGCCGGGCGGATGCATACCCCAATCAGCCTGCTGTGCGCTGCTCATGCGAACAAGGCGACCATCCGTGAGCATCAGCATGTTGTAGTCAGCTACGCCTGGATCAGTTTCTTCCTTAGCTTGCCAAAGCTTTTTCAACTTGAGCACAGACCGTTTTCGCGCATACCAGATGAGGTAATCGCAGACGTTCGGCAACTCATCCGATTCCTGGGCGCTCGTCTTAACCACAGTAATGATTGAGAGCGCATTTTCTGTTCCAAAAACCTCATCCATCACCTCCCTTACATGATGCAAATTCTCATCCGAAATCTGCACAAACACGCTCCCCGACTCATGCAGCAGTTCCCGGGCCAATAGCAGCCGGTCCCGCAGATAGGTCAGGTAGGAGTGGATGCCCAGTTCCCAGGTGTCCCGGAAGGCCTTGATCATCTCCGGTTCCTGGGTGAGGTCTTCGTCCTTGCGGTCCTTCACGTCCCGCTTGTGGGTGAAGGGCTGGAAGTTGGAGCCGTATTTGATGCCGTAGGGGGGGTCGATGTAGATCATCTGCACCCGGCCGGCCATGCCTTCCTTCTTCAATAGGGAGTTCATCACCAGCAGGCTGTCGCCGGCCACCAGGCGGTTGGACCAGCCCTTTTCGTGCTTGTAGAAGTCGATGGCATCCCGCAGGGGCAGGTTTTCGAAGGGGGCGGCGAACAGGTCGGCCTGGTACCCGCCCACCATCTTGCCCGCCTTCTCGCCGCCCTTTTCACCTTTCAGCCGCTTGCGCACCGCCGAGAGGATGCTGGCCGGGTCGATGCGTTCGTGCACGTGCAGGCTGACGGTATCCACCTCGAAGCTGGTGCCCTCGGCCTTGCCGGCCCAGTTGAGATAAGGGGCTTGCAGGCGCTTGAGTTCTTCCAGGGCAAGCCCGGCGGCACGCGAATACACGCCTGATGTAATTTTCTTGCGCAGGTTGTCCACCACTTCCCGCACTGCTGCTTCGTTCGGGCCAGCCAGGGCGTGGTCGAGCCAGGACAGGACAGCGGCATCCTGATCCGAGAGTTCATTGATTGCGGAATCCAACAGCGCTTCAACCTGGCTGCGCTGGCTGTCGAATTGCAGGGCGGGGTCAAGATGCGGGTCGTAGGCCCAGCGGGTCTTGCCTTCTGCCGGGTCATTTTCCGGCTTGACCATACCCACTTCGGGATTGTTCTTGCGCTTGTCGGCATGGCGGTAGGCAATGATCTGGGCGCCGCCCGGGTCAACGGAGGGCGCGCGGGCTTGGGCTGATTTGCTGGGAATATGCGGGGCTTCGTTCTCACGTGCCGCGGCTTCCTGGGTGGCCAGGCCGAATGCCTCCGGGTCCGGCCTGGCACGCTGCACCGAGCCGCCACGGCCCTTGCCCTTGGCAAGCAGGCCTTGGGCAACGAAGGCGTCGCGCAATCGTTCGAAGGCCTGATCATCTGTCTCCAGGCCAGCGGCTTGAACGGCGGCCGTGAACTTCTCACGCAGCGACAGATTGCCGATGGCATTGCCGTTTGCCGGCACCAGACTCAGCAGAAGTTCACTGAGCCGCTCGTCCTGATTCATGTTTTCTCCCTCGTGGAAGCGTCCAGCCCTCTCATGGCAAGACCCACCAACAGGAAAGTATCTCAAATCCTGGCACTGGTGGCAGGAGACCGAGGCCACCCTTGCCGGGCTCGGCTATCCTTGCTCTTTCATCGAAAGATTTTCGGCCCGCCATGACCACGCCCACTCTACATGTTGCCCCACGTCTCACCCATCTCTCCCACGGCGGCGGCTGCGGCTGCAAGATCGCCCCGGCGGTGCTGGAGACCATTCTCGCCGACACGCCCTTCGCCAAGGGCCTGGCCTCCAGCTTTCCGGACCTGCTGGTGGGCACCGAATCCTCCGACGACGCGGCGGTGTGGCGGCTCAACGAGAGCCAGGCCATCGTCGCCACCACCGACTTCTTCATGCCCATCGTCGACGATCCCTACGAGTTCGGACGCATCGCCGCCACCAACGCGATTTCCGACGTCTACGCCATGGGCGGCCGGCCGCTGTTCGCGCTGGCCCTGGTCGGCATGCCCCTGGACAAACTGGCGCCGGAAACCATCCGCGCCATCCTCGCGGGCGGCGAGGCGGCCGCGCGCGAGGCGGGCATCCCGGTCGCGGGCGGCCATTCCATCGATTCGCAGGAACCGATCTACGGCCTGGTGGCGATCGGCGTGGTGGACCCGCGCCGCGTCAAGAAGAACAGCGCCGGCCAGGCCGGCGACGTGCTCATCCTGGGCAAGGGTCTGGGCGTCGGCATCTATTCCGCCGCCCTGAAGAAGGACTGCCTGCCGGCGGCGGGCTACCGGGCGATGATCGACTCCGCCACCCGCCTCAACACGCCGGGCGCCGAGCTGGGCGGCCTCGACGAGGTGCACGCGATGACCGACGTGACCGGTTTCGGCCTGCTCGGCCACGCCCTGGAACTGGCGCGCGGCTCGGGCCTGAGCGCGCGCGTCCGTTTCGCCGATCTGCCCCTGTTGCCCGGCGCCGCCGAACTCGCCGAAGCCGGCTTCGTCACCGGCGCGAGCGGCCGCAACTGGGCCAGCTACGGCGGCGGCGTGCAGTTGTTCGCCGGCTGCGCCGACTGGCAGAAAGCCGTGCTCACCGACCCGCAGACCAGCGGCGGCCTCATGGTGGCCTGCGATGCGGATGCGGCGGCGACGGTGCTGGACGTGTTCCGCCGGCATGGCTTCACGCAGGCGGAGGTGATCGGCGGCCTGCAAGCGGGGCCGGCGCGCGTGGTGGTGGAGGCGTAGCACGTCGGGCGCCGCGCGGCCACATGGCCCAAGTAACCGCGGATGAATAGCAATTTCGTCGTTCCCGCGCAGGCGGGAACCCAGAAGAATCCACGATCCGGATCCCCGCCTGCGCGGGGAGGACGAATAAAACAGTGGTTCCCTTACTCCCGCGTGGAGACACTAGAATCACGCGGTTTCCATCCGGAGTCGTCCAGCATGCAAGCGCCCCGCATCGCCCCGTTCCAGCCGCCCCGCCGCACCCTCATGGGCCCCGGTCCGTCCGACGTGCCGCAACGCATCCTCGACGCCATGGCGCGGCCCACCATCGGCCACCTGGACCCGGCCTTCTCCGACATGATGGAGCAGACCAAGAGCCTGCTGCGCTACGCCTTCCAGACCGAGAACAAACTGACCTTCCCGGTCTCCGGCCCCGGCTCCGTCGGCATGGAGACCTGTTTCGTCAACCTGGTGGAGCCCGGTGACCAGGTCATCGTCTGCATCAACGGCGTCTTCGGCGGACGCATGCTGGAGAACGTCAAGCGCAGCGGCGGCGTGCCGGTGGTGGTGGAAGACGCCTGGGGTCGCGCCGTCGACCCGGCCAAGGCGGCAGCCGCCTTCGCCGCCAACCCCGACGCGAAGCTGCTGGCCTTCGTGCATGCCGAGACTTCCACCGGCGCGCAATCCGACG
>JBBIIR010000013.1:0-14377 GCA_037446455.1 Hydrogenophilales bacterium
TGGCGGACAGTTCCAGCATCTTCGGGTCCACCATGATCAGACGCACCTCGTGCGGGGTGGACTTGTAGAGCAGCGAAAGAATCATGGCGTTGATGGCCACGGACTTGCCGGAGCCGGTGGCGCCGGCCACCAGCAGATGCGGCATCCTGGCCAGATCGACGACCACCGGGTTGCCGCTGATGTCCTTGCCCATGGCCAGGGCGAGCGGGGAGGGGGTGTCGTTGTAGAGCTTGGTGGAGAGGATTTCCGAAAGTCGCACCACCTGGCGCAGGTTGTTCGGCAGTTCCAGGGCCATGCAGCTCTTGCCCGGTATGGTCTCCACCACGCGGATGCTGACCAGGGACAGGGCGCGCGCCAGGTCCTTGGAAAGGTTGGTGATCTGGCTGCCCTTGACGCCGGAGGCGGGCTCCACTTCGTAGCGGGTGATGACCGGGCCGGGATAGGCCCCGAGCACCTTCACCTCGACGCCGAACTCGCGCAATTTGCGTTCGATCAGCCGCGAGGTGGCTTCCAGCGCGGTCTGGTCGACCTGGCTGGTGGCTTCCGGCGGCTCATCCAGCAGGCGCAGCGGCGGGCGCTGCACATCCGGGCTGTCGCGGAACAGCAATTCCTGGCGTTCCACCTCCACACGCTCGGATTTCTCCAGCGGGGCAGCCGCCAATTCGATGTGCACCGGAGCTTCCGCGCGCATGCGCTTGCGTTCCTGACGGACCACGGCCTCGCGTTCGCTGACCGCCTCCTCGCCGACCTTGCGGTCGCGGTGGGCCTGCCATCGTTGCCAGGACAGGGCGATGAGCGCCTCCAGGCTGGCGCCGGTCTTTTCCGCCAGGGCGATCCAGGACAGACCGGTAAACAGACTGATGCCGGCGCCCCAGGCGAGCAGCAGGATCACCGTGCCGCCGTCGAAGCCGAATACGCCCTGCACCAGGCGCGCCAGCGAGTCGCCAAAAACGCCGCCGGCGGTGAACGGCAGCGAAGTGACCAGCGAATGGAAACGCAGCGACTCGAGGGTGCTGCTGGTCAACAGGACGATGAAGAATCCAATCAGGGTCACCGACAGTCCGTGCCGGTGTTCCTTTTCGTCCTCGCCGATGCGCCGGTATCCCCACCAAACCAGGAAAAGGGAGAGGACGACCCAGATCCAGGCCGAGACGCCGAAGAGGTAGAGCAGCAGATCCGCCAGCCAGGCCCCGAAGGCGCCCCCGGCATTGTGCAGGGACTGGCCCTGTCCGGTTCGCGACCAGCCTGGATCGCCGGGATCGTAGGTCAGCAGGATCATGCCCAGATACAGCGCCAGGGCCACCGCCGACAACCACCACGCTTCCCGCAGCAGAGCGACGACCCGCGGCGCCAGCGACTTGCGCCGCGTCGGTTTGCTGACCGCGCAGCGGCGGGAGGAGGACTTGCTCAACATGCCGCGCACTATAAAGGATGCCCGGAAATCCCTCCATGCGCGTAGGCCTGGACATATTGAAGAGCCGTTCCAGTGTCATACCGCCAGATCAAAATGACCCGGAATGTATATTATGTAAAATATGTGATCTGGGTGAATCGACCGACCCGGCGCTAAAATGTGCTTTCGCCCTCTCGTTCTGGAGTTGTCATATGTCTGCCAAGCATTGCCGCCTGCTCATCCTGGGTTCCGGTCCCGCCGGTTACACCGCCGCCGTCTATGCGGCGCGCGCAAACTTGAAGCCGGTGCTGGTCACCGGCCTGCAGCAAGGCGGTCAATTGATGACCACCACCGAGGTGGACAACTGGCCCGCCGATGCCAACGGTGTCATGGGCCCTGAGCTGATGACCCGCTTTCAGCAACACGCCGAGCGCTTCGGCACGGAAATCGTGTTCGACACGATCCATACCGCCAAGCTGACGGAAAAACCCTTTGCCCTCGTCGGCGACACCGGCACCTATACCTGCGATGCGCTGATCATCGCCACCGGCGCATCGGCGATGTATCTCGGCCTGCCTTCGGAAGAGAAATTCATGGGCCGCGGGGTTTCCGGTTGCGCGACCTGCGATGGTTTTTTTTACAAGAATCAGGAAGTGGCGGTCATCGGCGGCGGCAATACCGCGGTCGAGGAAGCCATTTATCTGGCGAATATCGCCTCCAAGGTCACCCTCGTGCACCGCCGCGACACCTTCAAGGCCGAGAAGATCATGGTCGACCATCTCATGCAAAAGGCGAATGAAGGCAAAATCATCCTTGAATTGAATAGCGTTCTGGACGAGGTCCTGGGCGACAAAAGCGGCGTCACCGGCATGCGTCTGAAACAGGCGCAAACCGGCGAGACCAAGGATATTCAGCTTTCCGGCATTTTCATCGCCATCGGCCACAAGCCGAATACAGACCTGTTCAAAGACCAGCTTGAACTCGACCGCGGCTATATCGTCACGCGCGGCGGCCGGCATGGCAATGCGCAGATGACCAGCATCGAAGGCGTATTCGCCGCCGGAGACGTGCAGGACATGATCTACAAACAGGCCATCACCAGTGCCGCCGCCGGCTGCCAAGCCGCCCTGGATGCCGAGCGCTATCTTGACAATCTGAAGTAAGAATAACGCCTATCCATATGATTCAAGGCGGAAATAGTGATCCGCCCGATATGCCGGATGCGGATCTGGAATTGTTCAGATCCGCCCTGCCGGACGTAGAACCCATCACGCCGCACGGCCGCTTCCTGCATCCCCCTACCCGCCTGCCGCCCATCCCGCTGAGCCGTTTGCGGGATGAACGGGAAGTCATCCACGAATCCCTGCACGATCCCGTGCAATGGCATGAGGACAAGGAAACCGGCGAAGAACTGGCTTATGTCCGGCCGGGAATCACCCGACAAACCTTGCGGCGCCTGCGCCGCGGAGACTGGATCTCGCAGGCCGAACTGGACCTGCATGGCCTGACGAAGGCCGAGGCCAAGCTGGAATTGGCCGATTTCCTGCACGAATGCAAGCGGCGTGGCGTCCGCTGCGTGCGCATCATTCATGGCAAGGGATTGCGCTCGAAAAACCGGGAACCGGTATTGAAGCATCACGTGCGGCACTGGCTGACCCTGCGCGAGGAAGTTCTGGCCTTCGTCCAGGCCCGACCCATGGATGGAGGGGGCGGCGCGGTGATGGTGTTATTGAAGTCCCGATCTTGAAGGCACTGGTTTTCGCCTGGCCAATCCATTGCAATTCCGTATTTGTCATTCCGATGCTTGTCCACGGAAGGGGAGAAACCGGAATTCAGTGGAACCTACGTCCTGGACCCCGGCCTGCGCCGGGGTGACGGGTTGCTCAGGGTTTTCTTAACAGGATTGCCCTGCAATGTGGTCTTGCATAATTTCACCGCTCGTCATTATGATTCGCCGTCCGTTTGGGCACTGACATTCATTGGAGAACACATATGGCTTCATATCAGGAAATCCTTTCACAAATCGAAGAGCTGAAACTGAAAGCGAAGGAAGCCCGCAAGCGGGAAATGGCCGCCACCATCACTGAAATCAAGCGCATGATGGCGGAATACGGCATTACCCTGGAAGACCTGGGTGGCAAGAGCGGCAAGGGCCGTGCCCGTGCCGGCAATGCCAAGTATCGCGATCCCGCCAGTGGCAAGACCTGGTCCGGACGCGGCCGTCGCCCGGGTTGGGTCGTGGATTTGGAGAAACAGGGCGGCAGCCTGGATTCCTGCAGAATCTGAATTCCGCTCGTGCAATAAAAAAGCCCCGCATGACGGGGCTTTTTTTATGCATGCCGGATCAGTCCAATGCGATTGCCAGGATCTCTTCCAACTGTTTCTTGTGCAGGCTGGCGATACCCGTTGCGGGCGCTGAAGATTCCGGTCGACCGGCATAAATCAGGGGATTCTTGCAAAAGCGCGCCAGGTGATGCGCCATGAAACGCCAGGGGCCCTGATTTCTGGGTTCATCCTGAGCCCAGACGATCTCCGCGGCTTTTGTGTAACGCGCAAGTAATGCCTGCAATTCCAGGTCCGCCACCGGGTAAAGCTGTTCCACGCGAATCAGTGCGATATGCGACAACTGCTTGTCCCTGCGCGCTTTCGCCAAATCGTAATAAACCCGGCCGCTACAGAATACGATGCGGCTAACGTGGGCCGGATCCGGTGCGTCCGGATCATCCAGAATCGGCTGGAAAGCGCCCTGGGCGAGTTCCTGCAAGGCCGAAGTCGCATCGGCATGCCGCAGCAGGCTCTTCGGCGTGAACACGATCAAAGGCCGCCGGTAAGGCCGCACCACCTGACGCCGCAACAGATGGAAGATCTGTGCCGGCGTGCTGGGCTGGGCGATCTGGATATTGTCGTGGGCGGTGAGCTGCAGGAAGCGCTCGATGCGCCCGGAAGAGTGTTCGGGCCCCTGCCCTTCGTAGCCATGCGGCAGGAACAGGGTCAGGCCGTTCAGGCGGTCCCACTTGGTTTCGCCGGAGGCGATGAACTGGTCGATGACCACCTGGGCGCCGTTGACGAAATCGCCGAACTGGGCTTCCCAGATGACCAGCTGGTCCGGTGCCGAGCCGGCGTAGCCATATTCGAAGGCGAGGACCGCCTCCTCCGACAGCAGGGAGTCGATCACCAGGAAGTTGGCCTGGCCGGGAATCAGATGTTGCAGCGGAATGTAGGCGCCGGAATCCCACTTCTCCCGGTTCTGGTCGTGCAGCACGGCATGGCGGTGGAAGAAGGTGCCGCGGCCGGAGTCCTGGCCGGACAGCCGCACCGGCGTGCCGTCGGTAAGCAGGCTGGCATAGGCCAGGCTTTCCGCCATGCCCCAGTCCAGGGGCAGGGCGCCCTCCCCCATCTGCCTGCGGTCGTCAATGATCTTCTTCACCCGCGGATGCAGGGTGAAGCTGGCCGGTACGTCCACCAGTCGCTTGGCCAGGGCCTGCAGCCGGTTCATGGGGATGGCGGTGCGGGTGGCGACGCGCCAATGGGTGTACTTGTAGAGGCTCCAGTCCGCGGCGAATTCGCTCTTGCCGCCCCCAGCCTGACGACACGCCGGCGTATCCAGACATTTTTTGCAGTCCTGGATGAGGGCGTCGGGGCCGCCCTCCTCCACCGTGCCCCGCCCCACCAGCTTTTCCGCGTACAGCGCGCGGGTGCCGGGCAGGGCATGGATGCGCCGGTACATCAGCGGCTGGGTGGCCATGGGTTCGTCCTGCTCGTTGTGGCCCAGGCGGCGGTAGCAGATGAGGTCGATGGCGATGTCCCGTTTCCAGAACATGCGGTATTCGATGGCGATGCGGGTGGCGCGGATCACGGCTTCCGGGTCGTCGCCGTTCACGTGCAGGACCGGGCCTTCCACCATCTTCATGACGTCGGTGCAGTACAGGCTGGAGCGTGAATCCCGGGGATCGGAAGTGGTGAAGCCGATCTGGTTGTTGATGACGATGTGGATGGTGCCGCCCGTCTTGAAGCCGCGCGTCGCCGCCATGTTCAGAGTTTCCATGACCACGCCCTGGCCGGCGAAGGCCGCGTCGCCATGGATGAGGATGGGCATGACCTGGCTGCCGTCGCGGTCGCCGCGGCGCTGCTGCTGGGCGCGCACCCAGCCCTCCACCACCGGATTGACGATCTCCAGGTGGGAAGGGTTGAAGGCCAGGGCGACGCGGATGGGGCCGCCGGGCGGGTTCAGGTCGGCGGCGAAACCCTGGTGGTACTTCACGTCGCCGGTCTTGTGCGCCTCCACCTCGTCGTGGTGGGCGTGCTCGAACAACTCGATGACCGAACGGCCGAGCACGTTGTGCAGCACGTTGAGGCGGCCCCGGTGGGCCATGCCCAGGCCGATCTCCTGGATGCCGGCGCGGGCCGCCTGGTCGATGAGGTCGTTGAGCAGGGGAATCAGGGATTCGCCGCCTTCCAGGGAAAAGCGCTTCTGCCCGACGAAGCGGGTGTGCAGGGTTTTCTCCAGGGTCTCGGCGGCGGTGAGCTGGGTCAGCAGCCAGCGGCGCAGTTCGTCGTCGAACCTGGGCGCGAGATCCTCGCTCTCCAGGCGTTTTTGCAGCCAGCGCTTCTGCTGGGTGTCCGTCAGATGCATGTACTCGGCGGACAGTGTGCCGCAGTAGGCCTTGGTCACCCGGGCGATGATGTTGCGCAGGGTGTCCCGGGCCGGACCGGCCAGGGAACCGGTTTCATACTCGGCGTCCAGGTCGGCGGGGGTCAGGCCGTGGTTGCCGGGATCGAGTTCGGGAATATGGGGCGTCGGCAGCCGGTTCAGGGGATCCAGGTTTGCGGCGCGGAAACCGTGGAAGCGGTAGGCGTTGATGAGCTGCAGCACGCCCACCTGGGTGGCCTCGCATTTCAGCAAGGGCAGGTCGGAGACCGAGACCGCCTCCTTCTTCTCGAAGCGGACCGGCGCCGGAGCCGGCAGCCACTCCGGTTTTTCCGCCTCCAGGGCCGCGAGGTAGTCGGCGCTGCCGGAAAACAAGGCGGTGGCGGGTAGTGAATCGCGCTTCATGTCTGCCCCTGGTAAATCACGCTAGTTCAAGCTAGCGCGTGGATTGCTGCGCTGCAAGATCAATTTACGAGTGATTCACCCGGAAATTGACGCCGGTCATGCCCCCCTGAGCGCGATGGGCACGAACTCCCGCCGCCGCGGTCCGGTGTAAAGCTGCCTGGGCCGGGCGATCTTGTGGCCGGGCGAGGCCACCATCTCGTTCCACTGGGCGATCCAGCCGGCGGTGCGGGCCAGGGCGAAGATGGCGGTGAACATGGAGGTGGGAATGCCCAGGGCGCGCAGGACGATGCCGGAATAGAAGTCGACGTTGGGATACAGCTTCTTCTGGACGAAGTACTCGTCCTCCAGGGCGATCTGCTCCAGCTTGAGGGCGATCCTGAACATGGGATCGTCGTGCAGGCCCAGTTCGTCCAGCACCTCGTGGCAGGTCTGGCGCATGATCGCGGCGCGCGGGTCCATGTGCTTGTAGACGCGGTGGCCGAAGCCCATGAGCTTAAAGCCGGAGGCCTTGTCCTTGGCCTTGTGGATGTATTCGCCGATGTGGGAGACGTCGCCGATGTCCGCCAGCATCTTCAGCACCGCCTCGTTGGCGCCGCCGTGCAGGGGGCCCCACAGGCAGGCGGTGCCCGCGGCGATGCAGGCGAAGGGATTGGCGTAGCTGGAGCCGGCGATGCGCACCGTCGAGGTGGAGGCGTTCTGCTCGTGGTCGGCGTGCAGGATGAAGATGCGATCCAGGGCGCGCGACAGCACGGGGCTGGGTTCATAGCGCTCACAGGGCGTGGCATGCAGCATGTACAGGAAGTTCTCGGTGTAGCCCAGGTCGTTCCGCGGGTATACGAAAGGCTCACCCTTGTTGTACTTGTAGGACCAGGCCGCCACCGTGGGCACCTTGGCGAGCAGGCGGAACATGGAAATCTCCCGCTGCTTGGCGTCGGCCACGTCGCTGCTTTCCGGGTAGAAGGCCGCCATGGCGCCGATGATGGAGACCATCACCGCCATGGGATGGGCATCGCGGCGGAAACCCTTGTAGAGGGACAACATCTGGTCATGCAGCATGGTGTGGCGGCTGACAATGAAGTCGAACTCCTTCTTCTGCTCGGCGGTGGGCAGTTCGCCGTGCCAGAGCAGGTAGGCGCTCTCCAGGAAATCCGAGCGCTCGGCCAGCTGTTCGATGGGATAGCCCCGGTAGTAAAGCAGGCCCTGCTCGCCGTCGATGAAGGTGATGCTGGAGGAGCAGCTCGCCGTGGAAAGGAAGCCGGGGTCGTAGGTGAAGTAGCCCTGGTTGCCCAGGGTGCGGGTATCGATCACATCCGGCCCGAGGGTGCCGCCCATGCTGGGCAGGTCGATGGTGTGCTCGCCGATTTTCAGGGTGGCATTGGGCTTGTTCATGGTTTCGGATATCGGGTTGATCGGATCAATGCCACCACGTCGAGAAACTCGTCTGGCGGCGCCTGCTCCCCGGTGAACCAGTCGAACAGGAGCATGTCGTCCTGTTCGAGGAGTCGCGCGAAGGCCGCCTGCTGCCGCATGGAAAGCTCGGCATGGCGGGTGTCGAGGAACAGGGCCAGCCACGCATCCAGTTCGAGCATGCCGCGCCGGCAAAGCCAGCGCAGGCGGCCAGGACTGGGAAGCGCTGGATGCGGCACGGAGCCGGCGGGGCTACAGCGCCCGTTTCACGAGGAGCGACTTGATTTTGCCGATGGCCTCGGTGGGGTTCAAGCCCTTGGGGCAGACTTCCACGCAGTTCATGATGCCGTGGCAGCGGAACAGCCGATACGGATCTTCCAGGAAGTCGAGGCGCTCGTCGGTGGCCTGGTCGCGGCTGTCGGCGATGAAGCGGTAGCCCTGCAACAGGGCGGCCGGACCGAGGAACTTGTCCGGGTTCCACCAGAACGACGGGCAGGAAGTGGTGCAGCAGCCGCACAGGATGCATTCCCAGAGGCCGTCCAGTTCGCCCCGCTCCTCGGGGCTTTGCAGGCGCTCGTTCTCCGGTTCCGGGTCGAGGTTGATGAGGTAGGGTTTGACCGCCTTGTAATGCTGGTAGAACCGGGCCATGTCGACGATCAGGTCGCGGATCACGCCGAGCCGCGGCAACGGCCGGATGGTGATGGGCTCCTTGAGACCTTCGAGGTCGGTGATGCAGGCCAGCACGTTGCTGCCGTTGACGTTGACGCCGTCGGAGCCGCACACCCCTTCCCGGCAGGAACGTCGGAAGGACAGGCTCTCGTCCAGGGTGTCCTTGATGGCGATGAGGGCGTCCAGCACCTTCTTGCCCTTGGCATCGAAGTCGAGCTCGTAATCCTGCATGCGCGGCGCCGCGCCGAGTTCGGGGTCGTAGCGGTAGATGCGGAATTTCATCGGGCTTCCTCGGTGACGTCATTCCCGTGGAAGCGGGAATCCAGAGAAATCTTGGAACAGGAACGAATGAAGCTGGATTCCCGCCTGCGCGGGAATGACGGCATAAGCATCAATACGTCCTTTCCTTCGGCTGGAAGGTCTCGACGGTCAGGGGCTTGAGCCGCACGGGCTTGTAGTCGAGCTGGTCGTTCTGCCTGAAATAGAGCGTGTGGCGCAGCCAGTGGTCGTCGTCCCGCTGGGGATGGTCTTCCCGCGTGTGGGCGCCGCGGCTTTCCGTGCGCGCCAGGGCGGACACCAGGGTGGCGCGGGCGATGAGCAGGAGGTTTTCCAGTTCCAGGGCTTCCAGACGGGCGGTGTTGAACATCCGGCTGCGGTCCGCCAGCGCCGCGTCCGGCAGGCGGGCCTGCACCTTGTCCAGGAGTTCCAGGCCTTCCTTGAGCAGCGCCTCGGTACGGTAGACGCCGCAGTGGTCCTGCATGATCTTCTGCATTTCGCCGCGCAGGCCGGCCACGGTTTCCGTGCCCTTGGGCTTCTCCCAGCGGGCCAGGCGGTGCAGGGCGAGGTCAAGCGATTCCTGAGACAGGCCGCGCGGGAATGGGTTCTCGCGCAGGTATTCGATGACATGCTGGCCGGCGGCGCGGCCGAACACCACCAGGTCGAGCAGGGAATTGCCGCCCAGGCGGTTGGCGCCATGCACGGAGACACAAGCGCACTCGCCGACGGCGTAGAGGCCGGGTACCGCCTCCTCGGGGCCGGTGCGCACCGGCGAGACCACCTGGCCGTGCAGGTTGGTGGGAATGCCGCCCATCATGTAGTGCGCCGTGGGCGTGACCGGAATGGGCGCGTCGATGGGATCGACGCCGGCGAACTGCATGGACAGCTCGCGGATGCCCGGCAGCCGGGCCTTGATCTTTTCCGCGCCGAGCTTGCGGATGTCCAGATGCACGTAGTCGCCATGCTCGCCGCAGCCGCGCCCGGCGCGAATTTCCTGGGCTATGGCGCGCGCCACCACGTCGCGCGAGGCGAGATCCTTGGCGTTGGGCGCATAGCGCGGCATGAAGGCCTCGCCGTCCTTGTTGTAGAGGATGCCGCCTTCGCCGCGCACGCCTTCGGTAATCAGGCTGCCCACCTCGGGAATGCCGGTGGGATGGAATTGCCAGAACTCCATGTCCTCCAGCGGCAGGCCGGCGCGCAGCACCATGCCGAGACCGTCGCCGGTGTTGATGTGGGCGTTGGTGGAATGGCGGAAGATGCGGCAGGCGCCGCCGGTGGCCAGCAGGGTCGCGCGGGCCTCGAAGAAGCTGGCTGCGCCGGTTTCGATCTCCATGACCACCACGCCGAGCACGTAGCCTTCATCGTCGCGGATCAGGTCGAGGGCGAAGAACTCCTCGAAGAACTGGGTGCGCGCGGCGATGTTGCGCTGGTAAAGGGTATGCAGCAGGGCGTGGCCGGTGCGGTCGGCGGCGGCGCAGGTGCGGATGGCCTGTTCGCCGCCGTAGTTCTTGGACTGTCCGCCGAACGGGCGCTGGTAGATCTTGCCGTTGTCCAGGCGGGAGAACGGCAGGCCCATGTGCTCAAGTTCGTACACGGCCGGCAGGGCGTTGCGGCACATGAACTCGATGGCGTCCTGGTCGCCCAGGTAGTCGGAACCCTTCACCGTGTCGTACATGTGCCAGTGCCAGTTGTCCTCGGAGACGTTGGCCAGGGCCGCGGTGATGCCGCCCTGCGCGGACACGGTATGCGAGCGGGTGGGAAAGACCTTGGACAGCAGGGCCACCTTCAGGTTGGCCTGGGACAGTTGCAGGGCGGCGCGCAGGCCGGCGCCCCCGCCGCCGACGATCACGGCATCAAACGTACGTTTCGGAATCCGGGTTTGAGTCACTGCACGCTCCACAGGATGTCCACGCTCCAGACCAGGCAGCCCAGGTACAGGATGGCGAAAGCCAGGTACAGGCCCAGGCGCAACACCAGGCCATGCACGTAGTCGATGAAAATCTCGCGCAGGCCGATCCAGGCATGCACCAGCAGGGCGGCAACGAAGAGCAGCCCGCCCACCTTCATGTACATGGGCGCGAACAGTCCGCGCCAGGTCTCGTAGTCCATGGGGCCGGCGGCGAGCAGCAGCACGAGGAAGACGACCAGAAAACCCGCCATGTACAACGCGCTGGCGCGCTGCATGAGCCACATGTCGAGGCCGCGATGGGCGCCGCCGACGTGTCTCATGCGCCACCTCCGGACAGGGTCGACAGGCCGATCAGACCGGTCAGGGCGATGGCCAAGGCCAGGCTGAGCCAGGCGGTCTGACGGGCGCGATCCCTACCCTCCCCCAGACCGAAGTCGAAGCCCAGATGGCGTAGACCGGCAAGGAAATGGTGCAGCAGCGCCCACAGCAGACCGAGGCCGATGAGCCAGCCGAAGCCGCCGGAGAAAAAGCCCGCCACCGCGGCGTAGTCCGCCGGCGAGCGCAGGGAACGCCACAGCAGATAAAGCAGAACGGGAATCAGCAGAGAAAGGGCGGCGCCGCTGACGCGGTGCAGAATCGACACCACGCCGCCGATGGGCAGGCGGATGACGAGCAGATTGAGGAAAAACGGTCGTTTGCGGTTCATCTGCCGGTTCATGTCTGATCCTCGCGTGCGACGCCCCCGATCGCTCCGGGGCTTCACAATGGCGCAACATTTAACGCCTATTGCGACGCACAATCAACCGCAAAATAACCCCAGTTTATCGGCGTATAGAAAAAATGAGGCCCGTCCATGACCGCGCTCAAACCGCTAAAAATCAGGGTTAAATACAGATAGAACAGGAAGATACACAGGATTCCTCATCCTTATCCGAGAAATCGCGCTCCGATCCCGAATGTTTCATAAACCACCTGCCCACACCCCCCCCACGCGCTGCTGTCTATTTTTTCAGCACTTCGGCCTGACCAACGCCAGGAAACGGCCTATAAGTTTGGCGACATACATGTCTTGCACGTCAAGACAACAGAGATTATATTGAAATATAATATCACTCCATTCGAGGTGCATCATGCACACAACCAATCTTCGCAAGGTCGGCGGCTCAATCATGTTGGCCGTGCCGCCTGCGTTCCTTGACCAACTGCGCCTGCAAGCCGGTGCGACAGTCGGCCTCGCTATTGATCACGGCTGCTTGGTGGTCAATCCCAGTCCTCGGCCACGCTACACGCTCGCGGAGTTGCTGGCCGCGTCGGACTATTCGCAGCCCCAACCGACCGAGGAACGCGAATGGGTCGATGCGCCGGCCGTGGGTGGTGAGTTGCTATGAAGCGAGGCGACATCTATCTTGTGTCGCTCGATCCGACCGCCGGGCATGAGCAAAGTGGTAGTCGTCCCGTCCTAGTCGTGTCGCCTGCCGAGTTCAACAACGCCACCAAATTGCCGGTGATCCTGCCAATAACCAACGGCGGTGAGTTCGCGCGCCGCCTTGGCTTTGCCGTGCCCGTAACCGGCATCAAGACGACCGGCGTCGTGCGCTGTGACCAACCGCGCGTGATTGACCTGACCGCACGCCATGCTCGTAAGGTGGACACGCTGCCAGCGCCACTCATGGATGAAGTGCTGGCGAAGGTCGCCACACTCTTCGAGTAAAGGCAGCAATGAGCATCAATGGATTCCGCCGGCTGGCCGCGAAGATCGATCAGCACATGCAGCATCGTTGCCGTCGGCATGGCCGCGGTCGGTCGCCCTGATGCGGCTCACCCTGCTCCACGCCCCAGCCCTCCAGCTCGACCCCGGCGCCCCGGTGCGCCTGGATCGCAAGGCGGCGGCTCTGCTGGCCTATCTGGCCCTGGCCGGGGAGACCCCCCGCGGCCGCCTGGCCGCTTTGCTCTGGCCGGAAGCCGAGGAATCGGTGGCGCGCAACAACCTGGCACAGAAGCTGAGCCGTCTGAAGGCCGCCGTCCCCCTCGCGCCGGTGGATGGAAAGGAAATCCTGCGCCTGGGCGGGGAGGTGGGCGTGGATGTTCTCGACATCCAGCAGGCCTGGGGCCGGGGCGAGCTCGTGGCCGTGGCGGACGCACGCGGAGAGCTGCTGGCCGGCTGGGAATTCGATGATTGCCCCGATTTCGGCCGCTGGCTGGAAAACCAGCGCGAGTCCCTGGACCGGCTGCGCCGGGAGGCGCTGGCCACGCTGGCCCACCAGGCCGAGGCGTCGGGCCAGCGCCGCGCCGCGCTGGGTTTCGCGCGGCGCCTGGTGGACAGCGACCCGCTCAGCGAAACCGCGCATAGGCGCCTGATATTCCTCCATGCCCTGATGGGCGACCAGGCCGCCGCCATGGAAGCCTATGAGCGCTGCCGCCGGCTGCTATGGGAGGAACTGTGCATCCGCCCGGGCGCCGAGACCCGCGCCTTGATCAAGGAGATCGAGACCGGCGCCGTGGCCACGCGGCCGCCGACACCTCTGCCGCGGAAGAAACGCCCCCCCTTTCAACTGATTCATCCGCCCCGTTTCAGCGGCCGCCGCCAACACCTGGAACGCATGGAAGCGGCCTGGGCCCAGGGCCGGGCGATCTTCGTCGCCGGCGAGGCGGGCATCGGCAAGACCCGGTTGATGCAGGAATTCATCGCCGACAAGGGGCGCTGTTTCCTGTTCGAGGGCTTTCCGGAAGATGCCGATTCCCCCTATGCCACCTACAGCCGCACCTTCCGCGAGGTGATGCGCGCCTTTCCGCATTTGAGCTATCCCGAGTGGGTGCAGCGGGAAGCGGCGCGCATCCTGCCCGAACTGGGCGGTGCCGGAGGACCGCCGGCGGACGACAACGATCGCCTGCGCTTCCACCTGGCCCTGGCCGAAGCCAACGACCTGGCCGTCCACGCCGGCATGCGCCGGGTGGTGGTGGACGATCTCCACCTGGTCGACCTGCCCAGCCTGATGGCCGGGCATTTCGTCTATGCCCGGCATTGGGGCCGTGCCGACGGCATGCAGACCCTGATGCTCCTGCGGCCCGAGTCCTTCGCCGCGGCAGGGCGCGAGGCCATGGCCTGGGTGCTGGACCGGGGCTTCGGCGAGCTCATCCTGCTCGACCCCCTGGACGTCGACGAAGTCGCCGAATTGCTCGCCGGCATCCATGAGGCCTGGCGCGACTGGGCGCATGGCCTGCACGAACACAGCGGCGGCAACCCCAGGTTCATGTTGGAAACGCTCAAGGCACTGCACGCGGAAGCGGGGGACGACCCGTGGCCCGCCGACCGGCTTGCGGACAGCCTGCCCGTGCCGGAGGGCGCGAGAACCCTGATCCTCAGGCGCCTGGCAGGGCTGGCGCCGGATGCCTTGCTGCTGGCCCGGCTCGCGGCCTTGTCCCGCAGGGAGCTGGACATTGCCACCGCCGCCCGCGTGCTCGAACGCCCCGCCGCCGGCCTCATGGAGCCCTGGGCGCGCCTGGAATCCCAAGGCGTGCTGCGCGGCGGCAGGCCGGCCCACGGCATTCTGCGCGCCGTGCTGCGGCAGGCCATTCCCGCCCCCCTGCGCCAGCATCTGGAAGCGCAACTGGAACAGGTGTAAGAATTTTCGACATCGCCGGTCACGGGCGTGTCATTCCGGTTGGCTTA
>JBBIIR010000014.1:0-14349 GCA_037446455.1 Hydrogenophilales bacterium
GCGACAAAGCCAGGCGCCCGCACAGACGCGAAAGCGGGCGTGTAGCGGGCTCACCCAAATGGTGAACCGCGTCGAAGGCGCAAACGTCGGCAACCATGCGGATTTTCGAAGATCAATGAGCGGTCAACCGAGGAATCAAGGTTTATTGAGAGCCCCGTTTTTTGAGCGGCCATTGTCCGTTATGCTCTCGCGATTCCGAACCCAAGCCTCTTGATGCCCGACGACGCACTGCTTTCCGTTCACGACCTGGCCTGCGCCCGCGGCGAGCGGCTGTTGTTCAAGGACATGAATTTTTCGGTCGGCGCCGGCGAAATGCTGCTGGTGCAGGGCGGCAACGGCCAGGGCAAGACCAGCCTGCTGCGCCTGCTCACCGGCCTGGCGCGCCCGGAAGCGGGGGAAATCCGCTGGCGCGGCGAACCCATCCGCCAATGCCGCGACCTGTTTCACGCCGAGATGATCTATCTGGGCCACGCCAACGGCGTCAAGGACGACCTCGACCCCATCGAAAACCTGCGCTTCGCCGAGGGCCTGCAAGGCCGCGCCTTCGAGCGCGAGCGCGCCATCGACCTGCTGCAAGGCCTCGGCCTGGCGCGCTGTCTGGACCTGCCCTGCCGCGTGCTGTCCTTCGGCCAGCGCCGCCGCGTCGCCCTCTCCGCCCTGCTGCTGGCCGACGCCAAGCTGTGGATCCTGGACGAACCCCTCACCGGACTGGACGTGCACGCCGTGGCGTTGATGGAAGAACTCCTCCGCGCACATCTGGCCGCCGGCGGCCTGGCGGTGGCCACCACGCACCAGGCCCTGAACCTGGAGGGGGTGCGGGTGCAAAGGCTGCTGGTCGGCAACGTGGCGATTCCGGAGCTGGCGTGATGGGCCGCTTCCTCCTCGCCGTCCTGCGCCGCGACCTCACCCTGGCCGCGCGCCGCCGCGGCGACTGGCTGATCGCCCAGTTCTTCTTCGTCATGGTGGCCAGCCTGTTTCCTTTGGGCATCGGCCCGGAACCGGACATGCTGGCGCGCATCGGCCCCGGCGTGCTGTGGGTGGCCGCCACCCTGGCCTCGCTGCTCTCCCTGTCCCGCCTGTTCGCCGACGACCACCGCGACGGCAGCCTGGAACACATGGTGCTGTCGCCCGAGCCCACGGTGCTGCTGGTGCTCGGCAAGTCGCTGGCGCACTGGCTGATCTACGGCATTCCCTTGCTGCTCATCGCCCCGGTGCTGGGCGTCCAGTTCCATCTTTCCGGCGAAGCCATCGCCGTGTTGCTGCTCTCCCTGCTCATCGGCACGCCCATCCTGTCCCTGCTTGGCGGCGTCGGCGCCGCCCTGACCCTGGGCTTGCGCGGCGGCGGCGTGCTGCTTACCCTGCTGATTCTGCCGCTCTACGTGCCCGCGTTGATTTTCGGCGCCGGCGCGGTCGATGGCGTGCTCGCGGGAACCGGAGCCGAGGCTCACCTGTCTCTGCTCGGTGCCTTCCTGATCCTGACCCTGCTGATCGCGCCGTGGATCGCCGCGGCCGCGCTGCGGGTCTCCCTGGAATGACCCACCCATGAACCTATATACCTACGCCGCCCCCGCCCACTTCTACCAGCTCGCCGGCCGCCTCATCCCCTGGTTCGCCTGGTCCGCCGGCATCCTCGCCGTGGCCGGCCTGTACATCGGTTTCTTCGTCGCGCCCACCGACTTCCAGCAGAGCGAGGCCTACCGCGTCATCTTCATCCACGTGCCGGCGGCCTGGATGGGCATGTTCATCTACCTGGTCATGGCCTTCTGGAGCGCCATCGGGCTGGCCTTCAACACCCGCCTGTCGTTCATGATGGTGCGCGCCCTGGCCCCCACCGGCGCCCTCTTCACCTTCATCGCGCTGTGGACCGGCGCGCTGTGGGGTAAACCCATGTGGGGCGCCTGGTGGGTGTGGGACGCGCGCCTCACCTCCACCCTCCTGCTGCTGTTCCTCTACGTCGGCATCATGGCCCTGTGGGCGGCGATCGACGACGTCAAGCGCGGCGACCGCGCCGGCGCCCTGCTGGCGCTGATCGGCTCGATCAACGTGCCCATCATCTATTTCTCGGTGCAGTGGTGGAACACCCTGCACCAGGGCGCCTCGGTCAGCCTGACCAAGGCGCCCAGCATGGCCACCATCATGCTGGTGGGCATGCTGATCATGGCTTTCGCCGCCTGGTTCTACAGCATCGCCGTCGCCTTCGCGCGGGCGCGCTCGATCATCCTGGAGCGCGAGCGGCAAACCGAGTGGGTCAAGCAAATCCTGGAGAACTAACGGACATGACTTTGAGAAGACGCCCCGTAGCATGAATACCCTGAAGGGCATAAAAGTCATGCCCGTTTCCCTCCCTTGCAGGGCGCGCCCCGGACTGCATTCCGGGGCCGTTCGGCGGGCGCGGAGCATGCTCCGCGAAACCCCCGCCTCACCCCCCAGCCCCTCTCCCGCCTGCGGGAGAGGGGAGCTTCGAGAAGTCGCCGTGCGACTTTACCGTTAAGGAATAGCCATGGAATGGGCGAGTTGGTCGGATTTTTGGGACATGGGCGGTTACGGCCTGTACGTCTGGGGCTCGTATGCGGTCACCGCCGCCTGCATATTGATCGAGGTCATTCTGCTTCGGCGCTCGGCGTTCCAGACTCGCCGCCGCCTGAAGCGCATGCAGCAATGGGAAGAAACATGAAGTCACGCCACCGCAAACTGCTGGTCATCGCCCTCGCCGTGGTCGGCCTGGGCATCGCCGCCACCCTCATCCTTAACGCCTTCCAGAGCAACCTGGTGTTCTTCTTCTCGCCCAGCGAGGTGGCCGAGGGCAAGGCGCCCACCGACCGCGCCTTCCGCATCGGCGGCCTGGTCGAGGACGGCAGCGTCAAACGGGAGGGGGACGGCCTCACCACCCGCTTCATCGTCACCGACACCGCCAGGACCATTCCGGTGGTCTATACCGGCATCCTTCCCGACCTGTTCAAGGAGGGCAAGGGCGTGGTGGCGGAGGGCAGGCTGGGCGAGGACGGGCTGTTCACCGCCAGCCAGGTGCTGGCCAAGCATGACGAAAACTACATGCCGCCGGAAGCGGCGCATGCCCTGGAGCAGGCGGCGAAGGCGCGGCAGACCCTGTCACAATGATTCCGATGCCACGCACCCCCAGCGTCATTCCCGCGTGCGCGGGAATGACGAAGTAATTGGACCGTTTACCTTGTGTCTACATGCTTGCCAGCGAGCGTAACGGCACTTTGTATATCGGCGTCACCAGCGATCTGGTGAAACGGGTTTATGAACACAAGCAGGACTTGGTCGATGGCTTCACAAAACGCTACGGCGTGCATCGTCTGGTTTGGTTTGAACGGCACGAAACCATGGAAAGCGCGATCACCCGCGAGAAGCAACTGAAGAAGTGGAACCGAGCCTGGAAACTCCAGCTCATCGAGGAGAGCAATAGTGCGTGGCGAGATTTGTATGCAGACATCACCTGAGCGTCATTCCCGCGCAAGCGGGAATCCAGTTTGTTTATCCGAGCACTTTCAAAACCCTGGTTTGAAGTACAGCCTGGATTCCCGCCGCGGCCTGCCCCCGAATGGGGTAGTCGGGGGCGGGAATGACGGCGCGGTAATAGGAGCCCAGCCATGATCCCCGAACTCGGCCATTTCGCCATCATCATCGCCCTGCTGTTGGCGGTCACCCAGGCCGTGCTGCCCCTGGTCGGCGCGCAGCGCGGCAACCTCACCCTCATGGCGGTGGCCAGACCGGCGGCGCAGGGGCAGTTCGTCTTCCTGATCATCGCCTATGCCTGTCTGGTCTACTCCTTCCTGGTCAACGACTTCACGGTGGAGAACGTCGCCCGCAACTCCTTCTCGCAACTGCCCGAGGTCTACCGCATCACCGCCTCCTGGGGCTCGCACGAGGGCTCGCTGCTGGTCTGGGTATTGATGCTCGCCTTCTGGGGCGCCGCGGTATCGGTGTTCTCCCGCCACCTGCCGGACGACATGGTGGCGCGCGTGATCGGCGTCATGGGCCTGATCTCCATCGGCTTCATCGCCTTCATGCTGTTCACCTCCAACCCCTTCGAGCGTCTGATCCCCGCGCCGCCGGACGGACGCGACATGAATCCCCTGCTGCAGGACTGGGGCATGATCATCCACCCGCCCATGCTGTACATGGGCTACGTCGGCTTCGCCGTCGCCTTCGCCTTCGCCATCGCCGCCCTGCTCTCCGGTCGCCTCGACGCCGCCTGGGCGCGCTGGTCGCGGCCCTGGACCACGGTGGCCTGGGCCTTCCTCACCCTGGGCATCGTGCTGGGCAGCTGGTGGGCCTACCGCGAACTGGGCTGGGGCGGCTGGTGGTTCTGGGATCCGACGGAAAACGCCTCCTTCATGCCCTGGCTGGCCGGCACCGCCCTGATCCACTCCCTGGCGGTGTCGGAGAAGCGCGGCGCCTTCAAGGCCTGGACCGTGCTGCTGGCGCTCACCACCTTCTCCCTGTCCCTGCTGGGCACCTTCCTGGTGCGTTCCGGGGTGCTCTCCTCGGTGCACGCCTTCGCCACCGACCCGGCGCGCGGCGCCTTCATCCTCGGCTTCCTGGCGGTGGTCATCGGCGGTTCGCTCATCCTCTACGCCTGGCGCGCGCCGAAGATGATCACCGGCGGCGCCTTCAGCTGGTTCTCGCGCGAGGCCATGCTGCTGGCCAACAACGTCATCCTGCTGGCGGCCATGGGTTCGGTCCTGCTCGGCACCCTCTACCCGCTGCTCATGGACGCCTTGGGCATGGGCAAGATCTCCGTCGGCCCGCCCTACTTCAACGCCGTCTTCGTGCCGCTGATGGCGCCCGCCCTGTTCCTCCTGGGTGTCGGCCCGCTGATGCGCTGGAAGGGTGACAGCCTGCCGGACATCGCGACCCGCCTGAAGTGGGCGCTGGCGGTGGCGGTGGTCACCGGCTTCGCCCTGCCGTTCACCCTGGAAGGTTTCAATCCCTGGGCCAGCCTGGGCTTCTTCCTCGCCATCTGGATCATCTTGACCGTGCTCATCGGTTTCCGCGAGCGCCTCAAGCACGGCGCCCGCCTGTCCAGCCTGCCGCGTGGCTTCTGGGGCATGCAGCTGGCCCACTTCGGCCTGGCCTGGGGCATCGCCGGCATGACCCTGGTGGCCAACTACGAACAGGAGAAGGACGTGCGCATGAACGTCGGCGAACACACCACCCTGGCCGGCTACACCTTCACCTTCAAGGGCACCACCGAGCATGACGGCCCGAACTATCGTGCCGCCCGCGGCACGGTGGAGGTGAGCCGCGACGGCAAGCTGCTCAGGACCCTGCATCCGGAGAAGCGCATCTACAACGCCTCCGGCATGCCCATGACCGAGGCCGCCGTCGACTATAGCCTGACCAGCGACATCTACGTCTCCCTCGGCGAGCCCCTGGACGACGAGGCCAAGGCCTGGGCCGTGCGCGTCTACCACAAGCCCTTCATCAACTGGATGTGGTTCGGCGCCACCCTGATGATCCTGGGTGGTTTCCTGGCGGCGTCCGACCGCCGCTATCGCATCGCCGTGAAGAAGCTGGAGGCGCCCGCCGGCAGCCAAGGGGCGGCCGCATGATGGCGCCGGGTACGAGAGTGGGCGGGAGTCGCACATCATGAAACGCTGGATACCCCTGATCCTGTTCGCGGTCCTCGTGGGCTTCTTCGCCAAGGGCCTGTTCCTCAACCCGCGCGAGGTGCCCTCGCCCTTCATCGGCAAGCCGGCGCCCGCCTTCACTCTGCCGGTGGTGGGCGCCGCCGAGCAAACCTTCAGCCCCGAGGAAATGAAGGGCAAGGTCTGGCTGCTCAACGTCTGGGCGCCCTGGTGCGTGGCCTGCCGCCAGGAACACCCCTTGCTGATGAGCCTGGCGAGGGACCGGGATGTCGCCATCGTCGGCCTCAACTGGAAGGACAAGGACCGCGAGGCGGCCCGCCTCCTGGCCCAGCACGGCAACCCCTACGTGGCCGTGCCCGACGACCTTTCCGGCAAGGCCGGCATCGACTATGGCGTCACCGGCACCCCGGAGACCTATGTCATCGACAAGTCCGGTCTCATCCAGATGAAACACGTGGGTCCCATCACCCCGGAAATCTGGGAAAAGAAATTCGAGCCGAAACTCAAGGAGCTGGGCGCATGAGAGCCATCCTATCCTCCCTGTTGCTGATCCTGAGCCTGTCCCTGCACGCCAACGAGGCCGCGCTCAACGCCGAGGACCCGGTCATCGAGGCGCGTCTCGTGAAGCTGGCCGAGGAGCTGCGTTGCCTGGTCTGCCAGAACGAATCCCTGGCCGCCTCCAACGCCGAGCTGGCGCAGGATCTGCGCCGGGAAGTGCGCGAGCAGATGAAGGCCGGCAAGAACGACCAGGAAGTCATCGCCTACCTCACCGAGCGTTACGGCGATTTCGTCCTCTACCGCCCCCCCTTCAAGCCGGTGACCTACCTGCTCTGGCTCGGCCCCCTGCTGTTTCTGGGCATCGGCGCCGGCATCTGGTACCTGACCCTGAAGAAACGCGGCGCCCACAAGGCCGCCCCGGCGGACGAGAAGCAGATCGCCGCCGCCGCCCAACTCCTGGATGAGAAATAAGCCCATGAATACCCTGAACCCCTTCTGGTCCGTCACCCTGTTCTGGATCGCCGCCGCCGTCTGCGTGCTGCTCGCCCTGGCCTTCGTGCTGCCGCCCCTGTTGCGCCGCCGCGAGGCCGCCGCCAAGGCCGCGCGCCGCGACATCAACATCGCCGTCTATCGCGACCAGATGAAGGAGATGGAAGTCGACCGCGCCAACGGCCTGCTCTCCGATGAACAGTTCCAGACCGCCAAGCTGGAACTGGAGGCGCGCCTCGCCGAGGATGCCCTCGCCCAGCCCGACAAGACCATGACACCGGTGGCCAGCCGCCGTCTGGGCTACGGCCTGGCCGGCCTGCTGCCCGTCGCCGCCTTCGGCCTGTATTTCGTGCTGGGCAACCCCATGTCCCTCACCGCCATCGCCGAGGCCAAGGCCAGCGGCGATCAACAGGTGGCGGGCGGCCACGACATCATGAAGCTGATCCAGCAGGTGGAGGAAAAGACCAAAGCCAACCCCGACGACGGCGAGGCCTGGACCATCCTGGCCAAGACCTACGCCGCCGTCGGTCACTGGCCGGAAGCCCTGCACGCCTACGAGAAAGCCTTCAAGCTGCGCCCGGACGTGCCCTCCGTCATGACCGGCTATGCCGAAGCCCTGGCCATCACCAACGACCGCGTGCTCGCCGGAAAACCCATTGAACTGGTGATGCAGGCCCTGGAGAAGGATCCCACCGACATGAAAGGCCTGGAACTGGCCGGCATCGCCGCCTTCCAGGAGAAGGGCTTCGCCAAGGCCGCCTTCTACTTCAAGCACCTGTACAAGCAACTGCCGCCCGAATCGCCCTATGCGCAAGACATCCTGGAAGCGCAGAAGGAGGCCGAGCGCCTGTCCAAGCAGGGCTTGACGCGGATGGACAACCTGTCCGACGCCGACGCGGGCAAGGACAAGGGCAAGGACGCGGCGGCGCCGGCGCCCAGCATCCAGGGCAAACTCGACATCGCTCCCGCCCTCAAGGCGAAAATCGGCGCCAACGACACCATCTTCCTGTTCGCCCGCCCCGCCGAGGGCGGCGCCCCGGTGGCGGCCCTGCGCGCCCCCGCCAGCGCCGGCCTGCCGCTGGAATTCGAGCTCAACGACGGCATGGCCATGAGCCACGACAACCGCCTCTCCAAGTTCAAGGAAGTGACCCTGGTGGCGCGCCTCTCCAAGACCGGCGACCCCAAGGGCGCGGCGGGCGATCTGGAAGGCGAACTGAAGGCGGTCAAGGTGGGCGCCAAGGACGTCCGGCTGGTGATCGACAAGATCAAGCCCTGAGCCGCCCGACCGCCACCTAGCCCGATCAGGCCCGCCGCGCGCGGGCCTTGTCTTGATAGCGGCGCCGAAACCGGCCGCGCCGCCGCCGGGATACAATGCGGTGGCGGACCGCCCGCGCCGCCGTTCTCCATCACCTCATACACGACACGCCCATGCGCACCCTCATCTGCGGCTCCATGGCCTACGACACCATCATGGTGTTCCACGACCATTTCAAGAACCACATCCTGCCCGACCAGATCCACATCCTGAACGTCGCCTTCCTGGTGCCGGACATGCGTCGCGAATATGGCGGCTGCGCCGGCAACATCGCCTACACCATGAAGCTGCTGGGCGGCGAGCCTCTGGTCATGGCCACGGTGGGCGACGACTTCCAGCCCTACCGCGAGCGCCTCAACCAGCTCGGCCTGGACCAGAGCCACATCCGCGGCGTCGCCGGCAGCTACACGGCCCAGGCCTTCATCACCACCGATCTGGCCGACAACCAGATTACCGCCTTCCATCCGGGCGCCATGCATCACGCCCATGAAAACCGCGTCGCCGACGCGACCGGCGTCAGCCTGGGCATCGTCGCGCCGGACGGGCGCCAGGGCATGCTGGAGCACGCGCGGCAATTCCACGAGGCCGGCATCCCCTTCATCTTCGATCCGGGCCAGGGCCTGCCCATGTTCTCCGGCGTCGAACTGCAAGGCTTCGTGGAACTCGCCGACTACGTGGCGCTCAACGACTATGAAGCCAAGCTCCTGCAGGAACGCACCGGCCACAAGCTGGAGCGTCTCGCCAAGGAGGTGAAGGCCCTCATCGTCACCCTGGGCGCCCAGGGTTCCGTGATCTACAGTGACGGTGAGGCGCATCACATCGCCGCCGCCCGGCCGAGCGCCATCATGGATCCCACCGGTTGCGGCGACGCCTATCGCGCCGGCCTCATGACCGGCATGCAGAAGGGGCTGGACTGGCCCACCTGCGGCCGCCTGGCGGGCCTCATGGGGGCCGTCAAGATCGGCCATCGCGGCGGCCAGAACCACCGCTTCGGCTGGGACGAGATTGCCGAGCGCTTCAAGTCGGAATACGGCTACGGCATCGAGTGACGCTCCGCCGCCGGGACGTCACGCACTGACAAGGAGCAGCACATGAAAACCATCTGGATCGCTTTGCTGCCCGCCGTCCTGGCGGGCTGCGCCAGCGGCCTGGGCAGCGGCGACTACGAGCGCAAGGAAGCGCGCCGGGCCTACGAAGTGAAAATGGGCGTCGTGCAGCAAGTGCGCAGCGTCCGCCTCGAAGGCACGGACAGCGGCGTCGGCATGGTGGCCGGCGGCGCCGTCGGCGGCATCGCCGGCAGCGAGGTGGGCGGCGGCAAGGGCGGCTACGTCGGCGCGGTGCTGGGCGCGGTGGTCGGCGGCCTGGCTGGCGCGGCGGCGGAGGAAGTCGCCACCCGCAAGCCCGGCCTGGAGCTTACCGTGCGCCTGGATAGCGGCCGCACCCTGGCCGTGGTGCAGGAGGACACCGGCGAGCAGTTCGCCGTCGGCGACCGCGTGCGCCTGCTGGAATCCGGCAACCAGGTGCGGGTCACACGCTGAGCCCGAACCCGCTTAAGCCCGCTTGAACAACCACGAGAACGGCAACCCGCGGCCACTGCCCTGGCCGCTGGCCTTGTGGCGGCTGGCGCGCTATGCCCTGCACGTGCTGGAAGGCCTGCTCACCATCGCCCTGGTGTTCCCCCGCATCGGCCAGGCCACCCGTCTGCGCCTGATCCTGCGCTGGGCGCGCGGCATCCTCAGCATCTTCCGCGTGCGCCTGGATGTGCGTGGCGAGCCCCCCGGCGAGACGGCCAAGGTGATTTTGGTGGCCAATCATGTCTCCTGGCTGGATCCGGCACTGATCATGGCCCTGCGCCCGGCCCACTTCGTCGCCAAGTCGGAGATCCGCGCCTGGCCGGTGCTGGGCTGGCTGGCGGAACAGGCCGGGACCCTCTTCATCGAACGCGGCCGACGCCACGATACGGCGCGCATCAGCCGCACCCTGAGCGCGGGCCTGAGCGCCGGGGACAGCGTCGCCCTGTTCCCCGAGGGCACCACCACCGACGGCGCCGGCGTCAAACCCTTCCACACCTCGCTGTTCCAGGCGGCGGTGCACAGCGGCGCCAGCCTCTATCCGGTGGCCCTGCGCTACCATCATGCCGACGGCCGTCTGGACACCGCCCCCGCCTATACCGGCGATCTGAGTTTCAAGGATTCGCTATGGCGGGTCGCCCGTCGCCGCGAGTTGCGCGCGACCCTGGCCTTCGCCCCGCCCATCCCCACCGAGGGCAGGAACCGCCGCGAACTGGCCGCCGCCGCCGAATCCGCTATCCGCGCGGCGCTGGCGGATGCCGCGGCGCGCAGCGCACCTGGAAGCAGCGCTCATCCTCCAGCCTGAAGGCGGTCAGGGCGCCGCCCCACAGGCAGCCGGTATCCAGCGCCACCACGTCGTCACGCAGCAGCAGGCCCAGCGTCGACCAGTGGCCGAAGATCACGCGCGCATCGGTACAGCGCCGGCCGGGGAAGTCGAACCACGGCGTCAGGCCGCGCGGCGCCGTGTCCGGCGCCAGCTTGTGCTGGAAGTCCAGGCCGCCGTCGGCGTGCAGGTAGCGGCAGCGGGTGAGCACGTTGGCGATGAAGCGCAGGCGTTCCTGCCCGACCAGGTTGGGGTGCCAGCGGCGCGGTTCGTTGCCGTACATGTGCTTGAGGAAGTGCCGCCATTTCGGGCCGCGCAGGGCGTGCTCCAGCTCGGCCGCGTGCAGGCAGGCCTGGTCCGCGTTCCATTCCGGCGGCAGGCCGGCGTGCAGCATCATCCAGGACCCGCGCCGGTACAGCATGGGGCGGTGGCGCAGCCAGGTCAGCAGATCGTCGCGGTCCGGCGCGCCCAGGATCAGCTCCAGGGTGTCCTTGCGATGCGGCGGCACGAAGCCCTCCGCCACCGCCAGCAGATGCAGGTCGTGGTTGCCCGGCACCGCCACCACGCAGTGCTCGTGCGCCCGCGCCCAGCGCAGCACGGCGAGGGAATCCTCGCCGCGGTTGACGAGGTCGCCGGTAATCCAGACCTGGTCGCGCGCGGCGTCGAAGGCCACCGCGTGCAGCAGTTCCAGCAAGGCGCCGTGGCAGCCCTGGATGTCGCCGATGACGTAGGTGCTCATGCTTCGTCAGCCCGGCCGCTTCGCGGTCCTCGAAGCTCCCCTCCCCCGCAAGCGGGGGAGGGGATGGGGGAGAGCCCCCCTGCAATCTCGTGATTGCTGGTTTTTTGCCCGGAACTGGGGGCACCACCCCCTCCCCCAGCCCCTCCCCCCTCGATGGGGAGGGGAGGGTCGTGCGCTCCTCCGGAGCGGTTCCTGGGTAGGGGGGCCGAATCACCCCGCCCCGCCCCCGATGGCGCAGAGGAATCCGTTTGCAGGGCCATCAGCGGCCGCATGGCGGTGAGCAGGCTGGCGAACAGCCTCGGATGCAGTTGCTCCTGCTGCGCCAGCAGGCCCTTCATCTGGAAGCGCTGCATGGGCATGGCGAAACAGGCGGGACAGTTCTCGTGCACCACCGGCAGGCCGGCCTGGGCGGCGAAATCCCGCGTCTGCCGCTCGCGCGCGTACACCAGGGGGCGGATGACGCGCAGGTCGCCGGCGTCGATGCGGTAGTGCGCCTGCATGGTGCGCAGCTTGCCGCCGAAGAAGGCGCTCATCAGGAAGGTTTCCGCCAGGTCGTCGAGGTGCTGGGCCAGGGCCAGCACGTTGCAGCCGTTCTCCCGCGCCACCCGGTAGAGGATGCCGCGGCGCAGGCGGGAGCAGTAGGCGCAGAAGGAATCGCCGCGCATGTGCGCGTCGGCGGAGGCGACGATGGGCTGCGATTCGTAGAAATAGGGCACGCCCAGGCGGGCCATGTAGGGCTTGAGCGGACTGGGATCGTACTCCGGCGACTGCGGGTCGACCGTGCAGGCGGCCAGTTCGAACTTCACCGGCGAGCGCCGTTGCAGGTGCAGGAGCACGTGCAGCAGGGACAGGCTGTCCTTGCCGCCGGAGAGGCCGAGCAGGATGCGGTCGCCGGCGCGGATCATGGCGTGCTCGCCGATCGCCCTGCCGGCGGCGGCGAGCAGGGCGCGGGACGGCCGCGCCACGCCGGAGTCCGTCGCCGCCCCGCTCAACGCGAACTCCGCCGGGCCGTCAGGGGATGGCCTTGTCCAGGCTGGCGAGGAACTTGTCGGCGGGCTCGAAGCCGATCACCCGGTAGGGCAACTCCTTGCCGGCCTTGTCGAAGAAGATGATGCCCGGCGGGCCGAACAGGGTGAAGCGGGCCAGCATGGCCTTGTCCTCGACGCGGTTGGCGGTGACGTCGGCCTTCAGCAGGAGGACGTCCTTGAGGCGGGCATGCACGCGCGCATCGCTGAAGGTGAAACGTTCCAGTTCCTTGCAGGATACGCACCAGTCCGCGTAGAAGTCGAGCATGACGTAGCGCCCGCCGGCGCCGCGCACGGCGGCATCCAGCTCCTCCAGGTTGCGCACGCGCTGGAACGGCAGCTTGGCGGTTTCCGCCGCGCCGGCGACGCCGCCCTGGTACACCGACAGCGGCTGCAGGAGGTCGCGGCTGCCGCCCAGGGCGCCCAGCAGCAGGGCGATGCCGGCCACCAGGGAAATGATGCCGACGCCCTTCCAGAAGCGGGTGAAGCCGCGCGCGTTGACCGCCAGCGGCTCGAGGGCGTGCAGGTACATGGCGGAGATGATGAGCAGGGCGGACCACAGGAACATCAGGGTGATTTCCGACAGCAGCGGTGAAATCAGCCAGATCGCCACCGCCAGCAGGGCGACGCCGAAGAAGCGCTTGACCGCGTCCATCCAGCCGCCCGCCCTGGGCAGCAGGGCGCCGGCGGAAAGGCCCACCAGCAAGAGCGGCACGCCCATGCCCAGAGCGAGGAAGAACAGGGAGACGCCGCCCAGCACCACGTCGCCGGTCTGGCTGATGTAGAGCAGGGCGCCGGCCAGGGGCGCGGCGACGCAGGGGCCGACGATGAGCGCGGAGATCGTGCCCATGACGAAGACGCTGGCGTAACGCCCGCCCTTGATGCGGTTGCTGGCCTCGGTGAAGCGACTCTGCAGGAAGCTGGGCATCTGCAGTTCGTAGAAGCCGAACATGGACATCGCCAGGGCGACGAAGATGGCGGCGCCGAAGCCCAACGCCCAGGGGTTCTGCAGGGCATTGGAGATGAGGGTGCCGGACAGGCCGGCGGCGATGCCGGCCAGGGCGTAGGTCATGGCCATGCCGAGCACGTAGGCGAGGGAGAGCAGGAAGCCCTTGCGCTTGGTGATCTGCTGGCCCTGGCCGACGATGATGCCGGAGAGGATGGGGATCATCGGGAAGACGCAGGGCGTCAGCGACAGCAGCAGGCCGAAGCCGAAAAAGCTCGCCACCACCAGCCAGTAGTTGCCGCCCGCGAGGATGGCGGTGACGCGGCCGGTGTCGGAGGTATCCGCGGCCGCCGGGGCCGGCGCGGGGGCCGCGGCCGCGACCGGCGCGGCGGTCAGATCGACCGTCAGGGTCTCGTCCTGCGGCGGGTAGCAGATGCCGCCCTTGGCGCAGCCCTGGTGCGTGGCGTCCACCTGCAGGGCGGCGGCGCCCGGCGGCACGCCGGCCAGGCGCACGCGTACCTCGAAGTCCTGGTAATAGACGTGCATCTTGCCGAAGTTTGGATCGTCGATGACTTCGGCCGGCGGCAGATCCAGGCCGATCACCGCAACGCCGGGCGGCGCGGTCACGGTGAAGCCGATCTTGTCGCGGTACAGGTAGTAGTTCTTGGCGATGCTGAAGCGGGCCAGCAGATTGCCGCCGTCGGCCGGCGCCAGGGTCAGCTTGAAGGCTTCCTCGGCCGGCAGGAATTCGGGCTCGGCCTGGCCGCCGAAGTCGCCGGCGAGGGATTTCAGGCGGGCCAGCACGTCGGCGCTTTGCTGCTGTTGCGGCGCGGCGGCGGGAGTCGTCGCGGCGAGTGTCGCGGCGGCGGCCACCGGCGTGAATTCGCCGAGCTTCGCCACGCCTTCCTGGGGCGGATAACACACACCGATGTCGGCGCAACCCTGGAAGCTCGCCTTCAGATTGAAAGGCTTGCCGGCGGCGGGCCGGGACAGCGGGATACGCACCAGCACCTCGCCACGGTAGGCCTCCGTCCTGCCGAACAGCGGGTCCTGCAAGAACTTGCCGGCGGGCAGCACCGGCGTGCCCAGCGTGACGCCGCCATCGGCGCTGAACTTGAGCTTGTCCTTATAGAGGTAGTAGCCGCCGGCGATCTGGAAGCGGGCCTCGACATTGGCCGCGTCGAGCATCCGGGCGGAGTAGCGGAAGGCCTTGTCGGGTTCCAGCAGATCCGTGTCGGCGTGGGCCAGCGAGGCGAGTAACAGCAACAGTGCGGTGAACAGACGCATGAGGACTCCGCTCAGGCTCGGGTCGTCGGCGTGGCCGCCGC
>JBBIIR010000015.1:0-14047 GCA_037446455.1 Hydrogenophilales bacterium
AGATCGGCGTAGCGCTCACCCGCGTGCCGGTCATGGAGGGCTTCCAGTTCCGGGTCGGTCTCTTCCAGCAACAATTCCCGGGTCAGGTCCAGCGCCAGGCGACTCAGCTTGCGGCGCTGGTGCTTGCCCTGGGCGCCGCCGGGCTTGGAGAGCAGTTCGTCCAGCAAGCACGCCATCTCCTTGCGGGCCTGGCGGAAGGCTTTCTGGGCGGGCAGCAGCTCGTCGGCCAGACGTTGCCGGTAACGCTCGCCGTAGGCTTGCCAGGTGCGCAGGGTCTCGCGCCGGCCCTCCAGTTTGGCCACCAGGCGGCGGAAAGCGGCCTGGGCCTTGTCGGCGGGGGCGCCGCGGCCCACCGCCTGCACCAGGCTGGTAGGGCGGGGTTCATCGTTGAACAGGGAGAATTGGGAGGGCGGGGGCATGGGGGAAGGTGGGTGGACGAAGGACATGGGCAGTCTATCAAACCCAGGCCGGCAGACCCACCATCGCCAGGGCGGCGAGGAAGGCGCGGCGGTTCATGCTCAGACGGGCGCCAGCCAGCCCTCGATCTTCTTCCGATCCGGCACGCCGCCGGCATGCACCACCTTGCCGTCGATCACCACGCCGGGCGTGGACATGACGCCGTAGCCGAGGATGGCGGCCATGTCGGCGACTTTTTCCAGTTCGATGGCGACGCCCCCGGCGGCGGCGACTTCCTCGATGAGCTTGGCGGTGGTTTCGCAGTTGCGGCAGCCGCTGCCGAGGACTTTGATGGTTTTCATGGGCTTACTCCGGTTTGACGGCTTCGATGCTGGCCGAGGCGCTGTAGTTTTCCACGCCCCGTCCCGGCGCCCAGTGCCGGATGTATGCCCGGCTGGCATCTTTGGGGACGATGCGGATGGCGGTGAAACCCGCCGCCGCCATGACGGCGGCGAGTGCTTCGATGCTCACGGCGCCGGCCACGCAGGCGGTGTGCGGGGCGGCTTCCGCCTGCATCTCCGCGGGCAGTTCGGCGGTGAGGACGATGTCGGAAATCGCCAGGCGACCGCCGGGCTTCAGCACACGGAAAGCATCACGGAACACCTGGGCCTTGTCGGGAGAGAGATTGATGACGCGGTTGGAAATGATCACATCCACGCTGGCATCGGCCACCGGCAGGTGCTCGATCTCACCCAGGCGGAATTCGACGTTGGCGAAGTTCCCCTTGGCCGCGCCGGCGCGGGCTTTCGCCAGCATGTCCGGCGTCATGTCGACGCCGATGACCCGGCCGCTTTCCCCCACCTGGCGCGCGGCCAGGAAGCAGTCGAAGCCGGCGCCGCTGCCCAGATCCAGCACGGTCTCGCCCGCCTTCAAAGCGGCGATGGCCCGCGGATTACCGCAGCCCAGGCCGAGGTTGGCCCCCTCGGGCGCGGCGATCAGTTCCTCGGCGCTGTAGCCGATGCCGCGCGCCAGCAGTTCGGCCACGGACTGCTCGGAGGCGGCGCAGCGGTTGCCCGCCTGGGCCGGCGCGGCGGCGCGGCACGAATCGCCGGTCTGGGCGACCTGGGCATAGGCGATGCGGACTTGTTGGCGGATGTGGTCGTGTTGGGTGTCTTGCATGATGGACGTTCAGGGTATCAGCAGCACGACTGCCCGGACTGGGTGGGCGTGCAGCAGGCGCCGCCCTCCACCACGGCGATATTGGCGAAGGGATCGGCCCTGATCCCGGGCTTGGCCGGCTGGAAGCCTTCCGAGTAGGCCTCGTCGAACTTCGCGTCCAGGGCCTGGGCCGCCAGTTGTGTTGCCTCGTCGCGGATGTGGCGGGCGATCTCGATGACGGTGTCGATCTGTGCCTTCGCCACGCCGTATTCCTTCAGCTTGTCGACTTGGCACAGGCCCTGTTTGGGGTGGTTGGCGGCGATGTTGGCGGCCAGCGACACCAGGGCGACGATGGAAGGATGCAGTGGATTTGCGTTGGATTCGCTCACAGGACACTCCTCAAGGCGTTGAAGGTGACGCCGACCAGCACGAAAGAGACGGCCAGGTAGCCGGCGAAGATGCCCAGCAGGGGCCATTTGACCACCTTGCGCAGGATCAGCATCTCCGGCAGGGACAGGGCGATGACGGCCATCATGAAGGCCAGCACGGTGCCCACCGGCACGCCCTTGCCGAGCAGGGCCTCGGCCACCGGGATGATGCCCACCGCGTCGGAATACATGGGGATGCCGGCCAGCACGGCGACGATGACCGACAGCACGGAGCCGTCGCCGGCGATCCTGGCGACGAAATCCTCGGGCACGTAGCCGTGGATCATGGCGCCGACGCCGACGCCGATCAGCACGTATTTCCAGATGCGGCCGACGATCTGCCGCACCTCGTTCCAGGCGTAGTCGTGGCGCGCGCGCAGGCGGGTGTCGGGGGCCTCGGCCCCGGCTTCGCCCATGCGGATCTGCCAGACGTAGGCCTCCACCCAGCGTTCCAGCCTGAAGGCCTGCAGGACGTAGCCGCCGACGAAGGCGATGGTCAGGCCGGTGAGCACGTAGATCACCGTCATCTGCCAGCCGATGACGCCGGCCAGCACCACTACCGCCACCTGGTTGACCATGGGACTGGCGATGAGGAAGGACAGGGTGACGCCGAGGGGAATGCCGGCCTCGACGAAGCCGATGAACAGGGGGATGGACGAGCAGGAACAGAACGGCGTCGCCGCCCCCAGGCCCACCGCCATCAGGCGCGCGCCGGGCCCGGAACGGCCCTTCATCATGGCGCGCACCCGTTCCGGCGTGAGCAGGGCGCGCAGCCAGCCCATGAGGTAGATCACCGTGGTGAGCAGCACCAGGATCTTCACCACGTCCATGACGAAAAAGTGCAGGGCGGCGCCCGTGGGCGAGCCTGGTGTCAATCCGGCCAGGTCGAAAACGAGGAGGGTGGCGAGGGCGTCGAACATCAGGGGTGGCGGCTAATAGGCTCGTCGTTCCCGCGCAGGCGGGAACCCAGACTAAGCATCTGGATGCCCGCCTGCGCCGGCATGACGGGTCTTCGCATCACTGCGCCTCGAACTCCAGGAAGGCCCGGTTCATATTGGCGCGATGCAGGTCGCCGTAGTTCCGCGGGTGCCGGAAGCGGGGCTCGTCGGCATGTTTCGCCAGGGTGGCGTCCATGGGCTCCATGTCCTTGGCGGCGGCGCCAATGGTGTCGGCCAGGAAAGCGTAGTAGCCGCCGCTTTCGCGTCTGGCCTGGGCCAGGTCGCAGACCCGGCCGTGGCCGGGGACGATGCGCTGCGGGGCCGGGGCCTCCAGCGCCTGGAAGGCCTTGCGGCCATGCTTCACGCTGGACCAGGGCGGCACCCCCAGCAGCCGATCGAAGTACACCAGGTCGCCGGCGAAGGCCACGCGGGTGCGCGGCATCCAGATCATGGCGTCGCCGGGATAGTGGGTATGGGTGTACATCAGCTCCACCGTTTCGCCGCCCAGTTCCAGGCGCGCGCGATCGCCTTCGAGCAGCCGCTGGGCCGGCCGCGGCGTGGTGCCGTCCAGGCGGTCGCCCAGGAAACGCCGCATCCCTTCCAGTTGCCGCGCGGCGTTCTCGGCCTGGCCGGCGGCGGTGCGGGACAGGGCGGCCTGGATTTCATGCACGGCAAGCAGGTGGTCGCGCATGTTCGCGCGCATGTGGGCCTGCATCCTGGGGGGCATTTTCACGAGCTCGCGCTCGTCCGCGAGGGCCGGCCGCATCGCCGCCAACAGGAGGGCCAAGATGGCGATCACCAGGGCGGGGGGGCGCATGGAACTCCTTATCGGGTCGGGTACGAATAAAAAAGGCTGTCACGGCGAATTTCAGCGGTCCAGACTGCGTTCGTACCATGGTAGTGCGAGGTGGCAAGGCGCCAGGCCATATCCGCCGTGCGCCGGGCCTCACCGCGTTTCGGAGTGCGGCAGCATCACATTCTTGCTGGCCCGCGGCAGGGTGGGAATCAACCACCGAAACAGGGCCGTGGCCGTGAAGGCGCCGAGCAGCTGGGCGACGATGAAGCCGGGCGTGTCCTCGGGGCGAATGCCGGCAAAGGTGTCCGAAGCCGCGCGCGCCAGGGTGACGGCCGGGTTGGCGAAGGATGTGGACGCGGTGAACCAGTAGGCCGCCGTGATGTAGGCGCCCACCACGAAGGGGGTGACCGCCGGCCGGCTTTTCACCGTGCCCCATATGACCGCTAGCAGGCCGAAGGTGGCGACGAACTCGCTCCACCATTGCGACGGCCCGGCACGCTCGTGCTGGGAAGCGAAAAATAGCGGCAGGTCGAACATGCCATGGGCGGCTGCAACCCCGGCAAAGGCCCCCGCCACCTGGGCGATGACGTAGGCAGGCACCTCGCGCCAGGGCAGGCCCCCGGCCCAGGCGTCGGCAAGGGTCACCGCCGGGTTGAAATGGGCTCCGGAGATGGGGCCGAAGGTCAATATCAGCGCCGTGAGTCCGGCGCCGGTGGCCAAGGTGTTGGCAAGCAGGGCGAGGGCCGCGTTGCCGCCGGCCAGGCGCTCGGCCATGATCCCGGAACCCACCACCACCGCCAGCAGAAAAGCGGCGCCGAGGAATTCGGCGGCGAGCTTGCGGGGAAGGCTCATAATTGGGTCTCGCCGATTTCCCGCAGGGCGTGTTGCAGTTTGATGCCCTCCAGCTTGTCGAGGGGCAGGTTGACGAACAGCGAGATGCGGTTCCGCAGCTGGTTCAAGGTGATGAAGAAGGCCTTGCGCTTTTCCTCGTCACCGCCTTCCACCGCCGCGGGATCGGGCACGCCCCAGTGGGCGGTCATCGGTTGCCCTGGCCAGATCGGGCAGACCTCGCCCGCTGCCTTGTCACAGACGGTGAAGACGTAATCAAGCAACGGTGCGCCGGGCCGGGCGAACTCATCCCAGGATTTGCTGCGCAAGCCCTCCGTGGGCATATGGCTGGTCTTCAACAACTTGATGGCGAAGGAGTTGACCGACCCTGTCGGGTGGCTGCCGGCACTAAAGGCGCAGAAGCGTCCCCGGTTCAAGGCCGGGTGGTTGAGGACGGATTCGGCCAGGATGGAGCGAGCTGAATTCCCGGTGCACAGGAAAAGCACATTCAGGATCTTCTCGGACATGGCAACCTCCTTGTGGGTCAAGCGGGATTCAACCTTGATTCCTCGGTTGAACACGTCCGCAGGCGCGGCTGTGCGGGGGTCTGGCGCGAAGCGACGACGCCGCGGGGTCGTTCCCCGCAAGGAGGCGCGACCAGCCCGCAGGGCGCAGGACAGCGCGTAGCGCTGGTCCCGAGCGCAGCGAGGGATGGGCCGAAGGGCCACACAAAGCCAGGCGCCCGCACAGACACGAAAGCGGGCGTGTAGCGGGCTCACCCAGATGGTGAACGGAGTCGAAGGCACGAACTTCAGCAAGCATGCGGTTTTACGAAGACAGAATAGCGGTCAACCGAGGAATCAAGGTTCAACAACCCAGCGCTTCGCGCACCGCCGGAACCAACCGCGCGCGGATGTCGTCGCGCACCTTCAGGAAACTTTCCAGCGGCTCGCCGTGGGGATCGTGGAAGGGCAGGTGGATGGCCTTCACCGGGCGCGGGAACACCGGGCAGGTTTCCTTGGCGTTGTCGCAGACGGTGACCACCAGGTCGATGGCTTCGTGCATCACCGCGTCCACGTCCTTGGGATGCAGGCCGTCGGTGTTCAGACCGGCATCCTTGAGCGCGGCGATGGCGCCGTCGGCCACCTTCGGTTGCGGCCGGGTGCCCGCGGAGAGGGCGCGGACCTGGCCGACCAGGTCGTGGTTGACCAGGACTTCGGCCATCTGGGAACGGCAGGAGTTGCCGGTGCAGAGGATCAGTACGGTTTTCATGACTGGGTTTTCCGGGTGGGGAGAATCGGGGCCTGGGATCAGGCCACGCAGGTCTGGCAGCCCTGGTCGGGCACCGCCGCTTCCGCCGGCATGCCCTCCTTCATGTGCCAGAGCACGCGCAGGGCCCAGGCGGGCAGTTCCGGGTGCAGGCGGTAGTGCATCCACACGCCTTCGCGCCGGGTGGAGACCAAGCCGGCCTCGCGCAGCACGGCGAGGTGGCGGGAGACCTTGGGCTGCGGCGCTTCCAGCACCGCGTTGAGATCGCAGACGCAGCGCTCGTCGTGGATCAGCAGGAGGGCGAGGATGCGGCGGCGGATGGGGTCGCTGAGCGCCTCGAAGAAGGCTTGTGGATCACGCATGTATTCGTCATGACAAATTCAATGCAAGGCATGCACAGCCTATTACGCCTTGCATATATCTGTCAAAACGTATTTATTGATGGGCGCTCCGGCGGCCGCGCGTTGCCCGCCGGAGGCTTGGCGCGATCACCAGAGGGCCAGCAGCCGGCCGCCCTCGACCTTGGTCTCGAAGGCCTTCAGGGGGTGCTTACCCACCGCGATACAGGCGCCGGTGGCGATGTCGAATTTCCAGTGATGCTTGGGGCAGGTGAGGGTTTTTCCCTCCAGCGCCAGGTGGGGGATGTTGGTCACCTGGTGCGGACAGTGCGAGTCATACACTTTGTAGCGTTCGCCTTCCCGGTAGACGAACACCGTGCGCGCGCCGCAATCCACCCGCTTCACCTCGCCGTCGGCGATGTCCGCCACGGCCATGACATCGCGCCACTGCGGCAGGCTGTTGATGAGTTCCGGCTTGAACTCCGGCATGTCCATTTCCAGCAGGATTTCCGTCGCCCAGACGATCTTCGCCAGGCCCAGGGCGGGGAAGGCCATGAGCAGGGCGTCGATGATCTCCATCGGCGTGCAGCCGTCGCGCAGGGCGCGCATCAGGTATTGCTTGAAGCCGCTTTCGGTCTGCGAGTGGACCTTGGTGATCACCGAGATCAGGTCCCGCGTCTTCGGGTCCAGGTGCTTGCCGGTGTCCTTGCGTGTTGGCCGCCTTGGTGAAAGACCGCAAGCGGGATGCCCTGGATCGCCTCATCGCCGCCCACGCCGTCAGCCTGGAACTCATCCTGGTCACCAACAACGAGGCGGATTTCAAGGACTATCCCGGCCTCACCCTGGAAAACTGGTGTAAGCCCACCCTATAGAAGGCGCTATTTCTTCTTCGCCCTTGGATGCGCCTGGTCGTACACCTGGGCCAGGCGCTGGAAATCCAGGTGGGTGTAGACCTGGGTGGTGGACAGGCTGGCGTGGCCCAGCATTTCCTGCACCGCCCGCAAGTCCCCGGACGATTGCAGCACGTGGCTGGCGAAGGCATGGCGCAGGGCGTGCGGATGCACGTGGGCGGTGATGCCCTGGCGCAGCGCCAGATGTTTCAGGGCCATGCCCAGCACGCTGGGGGAAATGCGCGCCCCCCGGGCGCCGACGAACAGGGCATCCGGGTCGCGGGCCACCGGGTCGCGCACCGCCAGCCAGCGCTCGAGGGCCGCCAGGGCGCGCGCCCCCACCGGCACCACGCGGGCCTTGGCGCCCTTGCCGGTCACCTTCACCTCCGCCGCCTCCCGGTCCACGTCCCCCAGGTTCAGGCCGATGAGTTCCGCCCGGCGCAAGCCGGAGGAATACATGAGTTCGAACATGGCCGCGTCGCGCAGGGACCAGACGTCGTCGCCGGGTTGTTCCAAGAGATGGGCCATCTCGTCCACCGAGAGGGCGTTGGGCAGCTTCTTCTCGCCCTTGGGCGGACGCAGACCCAGGCAGGGGTTGGCCTCCACCGCGCCCTGGCGGGCCAGGTAGTGGAAGAAGCTGCGCCAGGCCGACAGGGTGCGGGCCAGGGTCTTGGCTTTCAGGCCCGCGCCGTGCAGGCCGGCCAGGGCGCGGCGGATGTCGTGCGAAGTGAGTTGCGCCGGCGGCCGCTCGCCCACCCGTTGCAGCAGGTGGCGCAGGTCGAAGGCGTAGGTGGCGACGGTATTGGGACTGTAGTGACGCGCCGTCAGGTGGGCGAGGAAGGCGGCGACGGGCTGGGAGAGGATGCCGGCGTCGGCCATGGCGGATCAGTCCGGCCCACGAAAAACACCCTCTCCCGCGCTGCCGCGCACCCCTCCCCCGCAGGCGGGGGGCGAAGGCGGGAATTCGGCAAGCATCGCTTGCCGCCGCCGCAGCCGGACGGCTGTGCAAAGCCGTCCGTGGACGGGGCTGGGGGAGAGGGAATTCATCACACCGCCGCCGGTCACAAAAACCGGGATACGGCCGCGCCGGACAGTTCCGCCAGCCAGGACAGGTAGAGGGTGCCCATCTCCGGGTAGAAGCGTTTCGCGTCCTCCGAGGCCAGCACCAGCAGGCCGTTCAGGTTGTCCTCGCGCAGGGGCGCGAGGGCGAAGGATTTCTGGTTGCCGCCGACGGCGCCGAACCAGGCGCGCACCTCCTCCGGCGCCTCGGCCCCGCAGCGGGGCTGGGTGAGGCCGGTCATGAGCACCTTGACGTCGGCGCTGACCGCCGAGAATTCAGGCATGTCCGGCGCGCTGTCAGCCCATACCCGCAGCGTGGCGTGCGGCACGGCGAAGCTTTCCGACAGGGAAAGGTGCAACGACTGGAACACCGCCTCCAGGCTGCGCGCCCGCATCAGGCCCAGGGACAGCTTGTGCAGCTTGTCGCCGATGGCGTCGTTCTCCTCGGCGAACTGGATGAACTCGCGCAGCTTCAGTTCGAGTCCGCGCGACTTGTCGCGCAGGGCCAGCACCTGGCGTTCACCCAGGGAAATGGCCTGGCCGCTGTAGGGATGGGGCACGCTGATGTCGTTCAGCAACTCGGGGTGGCCGACGAAGAAATCCGGGTTGAGCCTGAGGAATTCGCTGATCTGTTCGGGGGATATGTTCATAGATCGATCTCGCCTTCGAAAACGGTCTCGGCCGGGCCGGTGAGGAATACGGAATGGCTACCGCCGGCCCAGTAAATGTACAGGTCGCCGCCGCGGGTGTGGACGCTGACGGTATCGTCAAGCAGCCCGCGCGTGATGCCGGCGACCACGGCGGCGCAGGCGCCGGTGCCGCAGGCCAGGGTCTCGCCGCTGCCGCGCTCGAACACCCGCAGCCGCACCGCGCGCCGGTGCAGCACCTGCATGAAGCCGACGTTCACCCGCTGCGGGAAGCGGGGGTGGTGTTCGATCCTCGCACCCAGTTCGCACACCGGGGCGTCGTCCAGGTTGCACACCACCCGCACGGCGTGGGGGTTGCCCATGGACAGGGCGGAGATCTCCACCGGCTCGATGCCCCGCGGGCCTTCGACGTCGATGACGTAGGTGAGGGCACGGGCATCGGCGATGAAGGGGATGTCGGCGGGCTCGAAACGGGGCGGCCCCATGTCCACGGTGACGCGGCCGTCGTCCTCCAGCTTCGGCACGATGATGCCGGAGGCGGTCTCGACGCGGATTGCACGCTTCGGCGTCAGGCCCTTGTCGTGCACGAAGCGGACGAAGCAACGGGCGCCGTTGCCGCACTGCTGCACCTCGCCGCCGTCGGCGTTGAAGATGCGGTAGCGGAAGTCGGTGTCGGGGCGGGTGGGCGCTTCCACCAGCAAAATCTGGTCGCAGCCCACGCCGAAATGGCGGTCGGCGATGGCCCGGTACTGGTCCGGGCCGAGGTCGACGCGTCGGCTGATGCCGTCGAACACGACGAAGTCGTTGCCGGCGCCCTGCATCTTGGTGAAGGGAAGTCTCATGCGGGGATTATCCCGTTGTCGTCTCTTCCTGAGCCAGCCTCAGGATGTAATGGGCGAAATCCGGGTCCTCGCCGCGCAACAGCTCGGGCAGGCGTGCGCGGAAATCCTCGCGCTGGCACCACTCGCGCATGTAGTCCTCCCAGGAATGCCAGCGGCGCAGTTGCTTTTCGCTCATGTCCGGCTCCCACACCAGCAGGTAGGCGCGCTCGAACAGCGAGATGAGCATGTCGAAGATGACCCACATGCGCTCGCGCTGTTCTTCGCCGAGGTCGGGCGTGGACTTCTGGCTGCGCAGCTTCAGATCGGGATTGGCCAGCACCACTTCGAGGAAGTCGATGTAGGCGTCGGAGAGCTGCTGCCAGGTGGCCTCCTCCTCGTTTTCCCGCTCCTTGCGCTGGTCGAACAGGAAGACGCCGATGGCGAGGGGCAGGCCCACCACGGTGACGACGTAGGACAGCAGTTCCCAGGTTTCCAGTGCCACGCGCGTCACCCCATCAAGGCCACGTAATCCTTGTAGATGCAGCGGTCCATCACCACGCACAGGCCCGCCTCGCGCGCCTTCTCGGCGGCCGCCTCGTGCACGATGCCCTCCTGGATCCAGAGCGCCGGGGCGTTGATGGCCAGGCATTCGTCGACGATGCCGGGGAGGGCGGATGACTCCCGAAAGACGTTCACCAGGTCCACCGGAAAGGGGATGTCGGCCAGGCGCGCGTAGGCCTTTTCGCCGAGCACCTGCTCCACCGCCGGGCGCACCGGCACGATGCGGTAGCCGAAGCGCTGCATGGCCCGCGACACGCCGAAGCTGGGCCGGTCGGGCTTCGGCGAGAGGCCGACCACGGCGATGGTCTTCACCCGCGTCAGCAGGGCTTTGAGGTCTTCGGGTCCGGGGTTCTGAAAACTCATGACTGCTCCTTCGATGGTCGGCGTTGTCCGGGCCTGGCCGCGGGCAGATCCATGCAGAGGACGTAATCATCCATCACATAGCCCCCGCCGATGTCCTCGACGATGAGGGTGGCGACCGTGAAACCGTGCTTCAGGTAGGCCTCGATGGCCTGCCGGTTCTGCCGGTTGACGCGCAGCACCAGGCGGCTGAAGCCGTGCTCGCGCGCGCGCCGGGCCACCTCGGCGATGAGTGTGCCGCCGATGCCGCGGCGCTGCCAGCCGGTGTCCACATACAGCTTGTCGAGCTTGAAATCACCCTCTTCCAGGGGGTGGCCGTGCGCGAAGCCGACCAGGGTTCCCGCCGCGCGCGCCGCCAGCCAAAGGTCGCCGCGCGCCAGCAGCTGCCGCACCAGGCCGGGCTTGTAGCGCCGGGCCAGCATGTACTCGATCTGTTCCGGGCTGATGATGCCCGGATAGTGCGCGCGCCAGACCCGCCCGGCCAGTTCCACCAGGGCTTCCGCCTCGTCCAGGCGCAGGGGGGCGACCTCAATCGTCATAGAGGACGCCCTTGGCGCCTTCCGGCTGGGTCTTGAAGCGGCGATGCAGCCAGAAATACTGCTCCGGCATTTCCCGCACCCGCTGCTCGATGAAGGCGTTCATGCGGCGGGTGTCGGCTTCCACGTCCTGCGTCGGGAAATCCTCCCAGGCCGGATAGAACCGGGTGGCCCAGCCCGAACCGTCGCGGCGCGTGATGCAGGGCACCACCACCGCGCCGGTGGCCTTGGCCAGGCGCGACAGGCCGGTGACGGTGGCGGCGGGGACGCCGAAAAAAGTGTCGAAGATGGCGTCCTTGCGCCCGAAGTCCATGTCCGGCAGGTAGTAGAACGGCAGCCCCTTGCGCATGGCGCGGATGACCGGCTTGATGCCGTCACGCCGTGAGTACATCTCGGAATGCCGGCCGCCATGGCCGAAACGGGTGCGCGCGTGCAGCATGACGCGGTCCAGATGGGGATTCTTGATGCGCGCGTAGAGCGAGACGATGGGGGCGAATTCCGAAGTGACCCGCACGCCGCCGACGTTCAGGCCGACGAAATGCGGCGCCAGCCAGATGACCGGCTTGCCGACGTGGGCCGTGCAGTGTTCCAGGCCTTCCAGGCGGGTCAACTGTTCCACCTGTCTCCGGCTGCCCCACCAGGACACCGTGTCCTGCATGAACGCCCGCCCGAGCAGGCGGAAATGGGCCTTGAGCACACGCTCGCGCTCGGCCTCGGACCACTCCGGGAAGCACAGGCGCAGGTTGGTCTCCGCGATGTGGCGGCGGCTCGCCGCAAGGTAATAGAGCAGCCGCCCCAACAGCTCGCCCAACGAGCCGAGGGCGGCGACCGGCAGCAGGGCATGCGCCAGGCGCAGCAGCAGGATGCCCAGTCGCCTCATCGAACGGCGCTACCGGAAGACATGTGGAGCCCGACGCGCCCGGACGGGGCGCATGCGGGGCTAAGGAGAGGAACGCGAGCGGAACGCATGGAATCGGCGATAGTTGACCCGGAAAGCCGCGCAAGGCTAGCATGCGCCTGCCGCCGAGTTAATTGCAGCGATGCATTCAGACAAATTGCGGGCGGGATACAAATCCAGCTAAAGCGTCCCGCTCCTGTTCCCCGGAGCCGGTTCGCCGGTCTAGATGGGGAAAACGCGTACAGGAGCCATTCATGAGCAGGGACTACCTCTTTACCTCGGAATCCGTTTCCGAAGGCCATCCGGACAAGGTCGCCGACCAGATTTCCGACGCCATCCTCGACGCCATCCTGACCCAGGACCCCAGCGCCCGCGTCGCGGCGGAAACCCTGGTGACCACCGGCTTGGTGGTGCTGGCGGGCGAGATCACCACGCACGCCCAGGTCAATTACGCCAAGGTCGCGCGCGAAACCGTGCGCTCCATCGGCTATGCCGACCCGCATCTGCGCTTCGACGCCGACGGCTGCTCGGTGCACGTCTGCTACGGCCAGCAAAGTCCGAACATCGCCCAGGGTGTCGACCGCGCCTCCGACGACTACCTGAACCAGGGCGCCGGCGACCAGGGCCTGATGTTCGGCTACGCCTGCGACGAGACGCCGTCGCTGATGCCCCTGCCCATCTACCTGTCGCACCGGCTGGTGGAACGCCAGGCCATGCTGCGCAAGGACGGCCGCCTGCCCTGGCTGCGCCCGGACGCGAAATCCCAGGTCACCCTGCGCTACGTGGACGGCAAGCCGCACAGCATCGACACCGTGGTGCTGTCCACCCAGCACCACTCGGAAATGGCGGAAGCCATCGACGGCAACAAGCGCATGAAGCAGGCCGCCATCGACGCCATCATCGAGGACATCATCCAGCCCGTGCTGCCCAAGGAACTGGTCAAGGGCGACATCAAGTATCTGGTCAACCCCACCGGCGTGTTCGAGATCGGCGGCCCGCACGGCGACGCCGGCCTCACCGGCCGCAAGATCATCGTCGACACCTACGGCGGCGCGGCCCCGCACGGCGGCGGCGCCTTCTCCGGCAAGGATCCCTCCAAGGTGGACCGCTCCGCCGCCTACGCCGCCCGCTACGTGGCCAAGAACATCGTCGCCGCCGGCCTGGCCGGCAAGTGCCTGGTGCAGGTCAGCTACGCCATCGGCGTCGCCCAGCCCACTTCCATCATGCTGGAGACCTTCGGCACCGGCCGGATCGCCGACGAGAAGCTCACCGAACTGGTGCGCGCCCATTTCGACCTGCGCCCGAAGGGCATCGTGCAGATGCTGGACCTGCTGCGCCCCATCTACCGCAAGACCGCCGCCTACGGCCATTTCGGCCGGGACGAGCCGGAGTTCACCTGGGAAAACACGAACAAGGCGGAAATTCTCAAGGCCGACGCCGGTCTGTAAGCCATTTGACCCCGCCGAGGGGCGCTGCGACCCATGCCCATGGGCCAGGCTCGGATGGGGTTGCCTGATGGAACCGCGCCCGTTCATGCAAGGAGTTGTTCAATGAACGCGTTCACCGACTGCAAGGTCGCCGACCTGGCCCTGGCCGACTGGGGCCGCAAGGAAATCCGCATCGCCGAGACGGAGATGCCCGGCCTCATGGCCATCCGCGAGGAATTCGCGGCCAGCCAGCCGCTGAAAGGCGCGCGCATCACCGGCAGCCTGCACATGACCATCCAGACCGCGGTACTCATCGAGACCTTGACCGCTTTGGGCGCGCAGGTGCGCTGGGCCTCCTGCAACATCTTCTCCACCCAGGACCACGCCGCCGCCGCCATCGCCAAGGACGGCATTCCGGTGTACGCGGTGAAGGGCGAAAGCCTGACGGAGTACTGGGACTACACCCACCGCATCTTCGAGTGGCCGGACGGCGGCTACAGCAACATGATCCTGGACGACGGCGGCGACGCCACCCTGCTGCTGCACCTGGGCGCCCGCGCCGAGGCCGACATCAACGTGCTGGCCAAGCCCAACGGCGAGGAAGAGACCGTCCTGTTCGCCGCCATCAAGGCCAAGCTGGCCGTTGATCCGAAGTGGTATTCCACCCGCCTCAAGCAGATCAAAGGCGTCACCGAGG
>JBBIIR010000016.1:0-13875 GCA_037446455.1 Hydrogenophilales bacterium
GAGGCGACGTCGACGGACCCGGTGGCAGTGGATTGCGCGAGCCACCGGAGGTAGTCGGGCAGGCCGTCCGCCAACTCCAGTGCGACAATCTCCGGCAGTTCGTAGGGATGCCGGCTACGCAGGTAGGTTTCCAGGGCGGGATAAAGTTCCGCCGTGGTCTTGATGAACAGGGGAATCTCCCCATCTTCCTGGACGTCTCCCCGCCAGCGGTACACGGAACGACAAGGGGAGAGGATGTTCACGCACGCCGCCAGACCCGATTCCACCAAGCCTCGGGCCAGTTCTCCGGCGATTTCGGCGTTGGGCAGGGTGGTGAGGACGAGGCGGAAGGCAGGCACGGAGCGCGCGCATGAGGTTGGGGTTTTTCGGGATTATAGCCGTGGCCTTTCTGGCCCTGGAAATAGTGGGGATATACCTGATCGGAAAACAGGTGGGCGGGCTGGCCACGGCTATTTGGTTGCTGCTCGACGGTCTCCTCGGTGTGCTGGTGATCCGCCGCGCCGGCGCCGACTTCCCGGCCCTGCTGCGCGAGGCGCCCCTAGGCTTGATCTGGGCCACCGGCCGCCGCTTCCTGGGCGGCGCCCTGTTGATCCTGCCGGGTCCCTTCAGCGATCTCATCGCCCTGCCCCTGCTGCTGTGGCCGTCGCCGCCCACGCCACCGACGCGGCGCACGGCGGCCCACGACGACGTCATCGAGGGCGAGTTCCGCCGCGAGGAGTAAGCGGCCCGGCATCCGGGCTAGAATACGGAGCCCTGTCCCACTCGGCCCACGCCGGGCCCATCGCACCGTGACCTCCCATCCTTCCCTGTCCTATCGTGATGCCGGCGTCGACATCGATGCCGGCGATTCCCTGGTCGAGCGCATCAAGCCCCTGGCCCGCCGCACCATGCGCCCTGAAGTGCTGGCCGGCATCGGCGGCTTCGGCGCCCTCATGGAACTGCCCAAGAATTACCGGGAGCCGGTGCTCATCTCCGGCACCGACGGCGTCGGCACCAAGCTGAAGCTGGCCTTCCACATGAACAAGCACGACACCATCGGCCAGGACCTGGTGGCCATGAGCGTCAACGACATCCTGGCGCAGGGCGCCGAGCCGCTGTTCTTCCTCGACTATTTCGCCTGCGGCCGCCTCGACGTGGACGTGGCGGAGCGGGTGGTGGCGGGCATCGCCAGGGGTTGCGAACTCTCCGGCTGCGCGTTGATCGGCGGCGAAACCGCCGAGATGCCGGGCATGTACCCGGCCGGCGAGTACGACTTGGCCGGCTTCGCGGTGGGCGTCGCGGAAAAGTCGAAAGTCATCACCGGCCACGACATCAAGCCCGGCGACGCGGTGCTGGGCCTCGCTTCCAGCGGCCCGCATTCCAACGGCTACTCCCTGATCCGCAAGATCATCGAGGTCACCGGCGCCGACCTCGCCGCGCCCTTCGACGGCCGCAGCCTGGGCGAGACCCTGCTGGAACCCACGCGCATCTACGTCAAGCCGCTGCTGGCGCTGATGCGGGAAATGCGCTTGAAAGGCCTGGCCCACATCACCGGCGGCGGCATCACCGGCAACGTGCCGCGCGTGCTGCCCGATCACACCTGCGCCGTCATCGAGTCCGGCGCCTGGACCCTGCCCGCGGTCTTCCAGTGGTTGCAGGCCCAGGGCAACGTGGCGCGCGACGAGATGGTCCGCACCTTCAACTGCGGCATCGGCATGGTGCTGGTGGTGGACGCCGGCGATGCAGAGGCCGCCGGCAACTTCCTGCAGGCGCGTGGCGAAACCGTTTACCTGCTCGGCGAAATCCGCGCCCGCGAAGCGGGGCGGGAACAGGCCATCATTGTCTGACGACGGGCTGGAAGAGTCCGAGTCCCTGGTTTATGTGGCACCCAGCCCGTTCCCTCACTTGCAGTGCGCGCCCCGGACTGCATTCCGGGGCCGTTCGGCGAGCGCGGAGCATGCTCCGCGAAACCCCCGCCTCACCCCCCAGCCCCTCTCCCAGGGGGCGAGGGGAGCGTTGCGCGACGCTAACGGACATGACTTTGAGAAGACGCCCCGAAGCATGAAAGTCATGCCCGTTTCCCTCACCCCCAGCCCCTCTCCCGCCTGCGGGAGAGGGGAGCTTCAAGAGTCGCTGACGCGACTTTCACGTTAACGCGTCGTCCATGACCATGCGCGCCGTCATCCTCATCTCCGGCCGCGGCAGCAACATGCAGGCGCTGCTGGAAGCCGGCCTGCCGGTGGATTTCGCCTGCGTCATCAGCAACCGGCCGCAGGCCGCCGGCCTGGCCATCGCCGCGCGGCATGGCGTTGCCACCGCCGTCGTCGACCATCACCAACATGACGGCCGGGCGGCTTTCGACGCCGCGCTGACGGAGGAGATCGACCGCCACGCCCCCGACCTGGTCATCCTCGCCGGTTTCATGCGCGTGCTCACCGAGGACTTCGTGCGCCACTACGCCAACCGGCTGGTGAACATCCACCCCGCCCTGCTGCCCGCCTTCCCCGGCCTCGACACGCATGTCCGCGCCCTGGCGGCGGGCGTCAAACTGCACGGCTGCACGGTGCACTTCGTCACCCCCGAGGTGGATGCCGGCCCCATCATCGCCCAGGCGGCGGTGCCGGTGCTGGCGGACGACACCCCCGAGACCCTGGCGGCGCGGGTGCTGCGCCAGGAACACCGCCTCTTCCCGCTGGCCGTGCGCTGGCTGGCCGAGGGCCGCGTGCGCCTGCGCGAAGACGGCGGCACGGCGCTGTTGCCGGCACCGCGCGACGGCGCCGCGGACGACGCGCTGATCTCGCCGACCGGGTAAGGGGCATGGACGGCGGCAGGCGCGTCTTCGTCGCGGCCCTGCTGCTTTCCCTCGGCGTGCATCTGCTGCTGGCGGGCAACCCGTTCCTGACCTGGACCGCGCCGGCCGGCGAGATCGCCTTTCCCATCGAGGCCCTGCTCTCCCCCGCCACCGCCGCGCCGGCGCCCGCGCCCCGCGCCGCGCCCCCGCGCGCGCAGGCATCGGCGCATGCCCGGCCAGATCCGGCGCCGCCGCAGCCGGCGAACCCGGTCGTGGAAGTGCCCGTCCAGACCACGCCGAGCGTCCAACCCGCGCCGACGGAAGCCGTCGCGGTGGCCCAGGAACCGGCGCGGGATGCACCCAGCGCACCCACCGCCGTGCCCACCGCGCCGAGCGGCCCGCCCGCGCCGGAAGCGGAATCGACGCCGATGCGCGCGGTGCGCAAGCTGCCGGAAAAACTGGCGCTGCGCTACGAGGTGCGCTCCGGCGAGGAGGGCTTCAGCCTGGGCCAGGCCACCTATGCCTGGCGCGTCACCGGCGAACGCTACACGCTCGACAGCGTGGCCGAGGCCACCGGGCTGGCCGCGTTCTTCACCCAGGCGCGCATCGTCCAGTCCAGCGAGGGGCGCCTCGGCCCGACGGGCTTGCTGCCCGAGCGTTTTTCCATGGAGCGGAACCGCAAGCGCCACTACTCGGCGCGTTTCGATTGGGAAAACCGGCGCCTCCACCTGCCGAAGGACGAGGTGGCTGCCCTGCGCGACCATACCCAGGACCTGCTCAGCTTCCCCTTCCACCTGGCCATGACCATCGCGGAGGAGGACACGGCCTGGATACAGCCGGTCACCAATGGCCGCATGCTGAAAGGCTATCGCTTCGTCCAGGTCGGCCGGGAAACCCTGGAGCAGGGCGGGAAGGCGTTGCAAACCCTGCATCTGCGCGGCACCCGCGCCTTCGAGGGCAACCTGGAAGTATGGCTGGCGCCCGAGTTGCACTGGCTGCCGGTGCGCATTCGTACCGAGGACCGCAAGGGCCGGGTGACCGACCTCAGGCTGACACGCCTGGAGAACTGATCAGTCGCGGCCGATGCCGAGGGCGGCGCGGGTGCTCTCGGCGAGGGCCAGGGCAGCCTCCGGCGTCGCCGCCAGGCAGTTGTAATGCCCCATCTTGCGGCCCGGCCGCGCCTCGGCCTTGCCGTACAGGTGCAGTTGCACGCCGGCGTGGCGCAGCAGTTCCAGCCAGTCCGGCTCGGGCCGCCAGACGTCGCCCAGCAGGTTGACCATCACCACCGGCGAGAGCAGGCGCGGATCGCCCAGGGGCAGGCCGCACAGCGCGCGCACCTGCTGCTGGAACTGGTCGGTGGCGCAGGCATCCAGGGTGTAATGGCCGCTGTTGTGCGGGCGCGGCGCCATTTCGTTGAACACCACGCGGCCGTCGGCCAGCACGAAAAACTCCACCGCCATCACGCCGACGTACTCCAGGCCGCGCGCCAGGCCGGCGGCCATGCGGCGGGCGGCGTCGGTGACGCTGTCGGCGACGCCGGCAGGGACGATGCTGAGGTCGAGGATGCCGTTGCGGTGCCGGTTCTCGGCGAGGGGAAAGAAGGCGATCTCGTCCGCCGCGTTGCGCGCCAGCACCGCCGAAACCTCGCGTTGCAGCGGCAGAAAGCCTTCCAGCAGGCAGGGCACGCGACCCAGCCGCTCGAACGCGACGGCCAGATCGTCGAGGCTGTCCACCCGCGCCTGGCCCTTGCCGTCGTAGCCCAGGCGGCGCGTCTTCAGCAGGGCGGGGGCGCCCACCGCCCGCCAGGCCGCGGCGAGATCGTCCGCCGCCTCGATGTTGGCGAAGGGCGCGGTCTCGCAGCCGTGTTCGCGCGCGCGCGTCTTTTCCGTCAGGCGGTCCTGCGCCACCGCCAGGGCGTCGGCGCCGGGCGCCACGCGGCAATGCTTGGCCAGGGTGCGCAGGCTTTCCGCCGGCACGTTCTCGAATTCGGTGGTCACCGCCTGGCACAGGCCGCCCATGCGCAAGAGGGCGACGGCATCGCGGTAATCGGCCTTCAGGTGGGTGTCGGCGACCTGGCCGGCGGGGCTCAGCGGGTCCGGGTCGAGCACCACGACGCGGTAGCCCATGACCTTGGCGGCCAGGGTGAACATGCGCCCCAGCTGGCCGCCGCCCAGCACGCCGAGGGTGGCGCCGGGCAGCAGCGGCGCGGCGATACTCATGGCTGCTCGGGCAGGGTCATGGCCAGCACGGATTCGGTCTGCGCCTGGCGGAAGGCGATCAGCCGCTCGCGCACCCGCGGCAGCTCGTTGGCCAGCAGGGCGGCCGCGAACAGGGCGGCGTTGGCGGCGCCGGCGGGTCCGACGGCGAAGGTGGCGACCGGGACGCCCTTGGGCATCTGCGCGATGGACAGGAGGGAATCGAGCCCGGTCATGAACTTCGACATCACCGGCACGCCCAGCACCGGCAGCGGCGTCTTCGCCGCCACCATGCCGGGCAGATGCGCGGCGCCGCCGGCGCCGGCGATGATGCAGCGCAGGCCGCGGTCGGCGGCGGAGCCGGCATACTCGAACAGCAGATCCGGCGTGCGGTGGGCGGAAACCACCCGCTGCTCGAAAGGGATGTCGAACCGGGTGAGCAGTTCGGCGGCGTGGCGCATGGTTTCCCAATCGCTGACGCTGCCCATGATGAGGCCGACCAGGGGGGGATTCTCGCCCTTCAGGGTAGTCATGGCTGCGATCCTGTGGAAACGGAGGCTCGCATGATAAGGGGGCGGCAAGGGCAAGGACAGCGACATCGGCAACACCCGATTTGCTCAGAACGGCAGGCTCAGGCCGGGGAAATGGCTCAGCAGGATGCGGCGGAACGCCTCCTGGATGCGCTCCAGGGCCGGCGCGTCGTCGGCCTCGAAACGCAGCACCAGGGCCGGTGTGGTATTGGAGGCGCGCACCAGCCCGAAGCCGTCCGCGTATTCGACGCGCAGACCATCCAGGGTGATGACTTCGCGTGCGTCCGGGAAACGGGCGCTGCGCGCCAGTTCCTCCATGCGGCGGCGCGGCTCGCCCTCGCGCAGGGGAATGTGCAGTTCCGGCGTGCACAGGGAATCCGGCAGGGCGCGCAGGGTGGCCTGGCAATCCGCCTGGCGTGAGAGGATCTCCAGCAGGCGCGCGCCGGCATAGAGGCCGTCGTCGAAGCCGTACCAGCGGTCGCGGAAGAACACGTGGCCGCTCACCTCGCCGGCCAGCACGGCGCCGGTCTCGCGCATGCGCGCCTTGATCACGGAATGGCCGGTCTTCCACAACATCGGGCGGCCGCCGCGCGCGCGAATCCATTCATGCAGGTTGCGGCTGGATTTCACGTCGAAGATCACGACGCCGCCGGGGTTGCGCGCCAGCACCTCGTCGGCGAACAGCATGAGCTGGCGGTCCGGGTAGATGACGCGGCCTTCCTTGGCCACCACCCCCAGGCGATCGCCGTCGCCGTCGAAGGCGAGGCCGATCTCCGCGTCCGACGCGCGCACGCGCTCGATCAGCGCGGCGAGGTTGGCGGGCACCGAGGGATCCGGATGATGGTGCGGAAAGCGGCCGTCCACCTCGCAGTACAACTCTTCGACGCGGCAGCCGAGGGCGCGGTAGAGCGCCGGCGCGACGCCCCCGGCGACGCCGTTGCCGGCATCGACGACGACGCGCATGGGACGGGCCAGGCGGACATCGCCGGTGATGCGCGCCAGATAGTCGGCGCCGATGTCGCGGCGGCTGACGCGGCCCGCCTCCTGCGCGCTCGCCGCATCCGTCGCGCTTGCCGCCGGCGCCTTGCCCAGGCGCCGGCGCAGGGCCTGGATGGCCTCGCCGCAGAGGGCCTCGCCGGCGAGGACGATCTTCAGGCCGTTGTACTCCGGCGGATTGTGCGAGCCGGTGACCATGACCGCGTTGCCGCAAGCCAGATGATGGGCGGCGAAGTAGGCCATGGGCGTGGTGACGCGGCCGATGTCGACGACACGCAGGCCGGCCTGCGCGAGGCCATCCGCCACCGCGACGGCGAGGCCGGGGGAGGAAAGCCGCCCGTCGCGACCGACGACGATTTCCCGCTGTCCGCGCGCGCGCGCCTCGGCGCCGATCGCCGCGCCGATCCGGCGAACACTCGCGGGGTCGAGGCCGGCGCCGACCACGCCGCGGATGTCATAGGCCTTGAAGATCTCTGCGGGGATGTCTGGCATGGCGGCTCCGGGGAACGCCGGCGATTATCGGCGATCGCGGCGCGGGCCGGTGACGCATTGCACAAAAAAAGAGCGGCATCGGAAACCGATGCCGCTTCAAAAACCGCCATTGCGGCGGTCAGGGAGGTTGGATGGGGAGAGCGAGCTCCCGATCGACAGGACTCCAACTGCTTGTCCGCGTCGATCTCTATGACGAAAGATATATCAACATGCCGGATATTGCATCCTGTTTTTTTCATCCGAACCTGGTCTTTTCGGCCCATGCGCTTCTTCCGACGCGGACTTGACCGTGATCAGATTGCGTCCTTGCCCGGTTTTTCGCGGCCCGCCTACAATGCGCAACCCCTCCGAGATCGAGACCATGTCCGCATTCACCGCCCTTCTGGAGAAATACAGCAAGCCGGGTCCGCGCTATACCTCCTACCCCACCGCGCCCTATTTCCACACCGGTTTCAAGGAAGCGGACTGGCGCGAGGCGCTGCGGACCTCGCAGTCGCCGGAACGCGGCCTCTCCCTCTACGTCCACATCCCCTTCTGCGACACCCTCTGCTACTACTGCGGCTGCAACATGATCGCCACCGGGGAATATTCCAAGGCGACCCGGTACCTGGGCTATCTGGAACAGGAGATGTCGCGCACCGCCGAACTCACCGATCCGCGCCGCCAGGTGAAGCAACTGCACTGGGGCGGCGGCACCCCCACCTACCTGAAGCCCGACGACATCCGCAAGCTGATGGGCATGATCCGCGCCCGCTTCAACATCGCGCCGGACGCGGAGATGGGCTGCGAAGCCGACCCGCGCGAACTCACCCGGGAACATCTGGTCGCGCTGCGCGAATCCGGCTTCAACCGGCTTTCCCTGGGCGTTCAGGACCTGGACGAACAAGTCCAGAAGTCGGTCAACCGGGTGCAGCCCGAGGCGATGATCGCCCAAGTCTACGGCTGGGCGCGGGAACTGGGTTTCCAGAGCATCAACATGGACCTCATCGTCGGCCTGCCGCACCAGAACACCGCCAGCTTCGCCCATACCCTGGACAAGGCGCTGGTCTGGGCGCCGGACCGCTTCGCCATCTTCGCCTACGCCCACGTGCCCTGGATGAAGAAGCACCAGAAACTGATCAACGAGGCCGACCTGCCCGCCTTCGCCACCCGCCTCGACCTGCAACAGCTCATCCACGAGCGCCTGGGCGCCGCCGGCTATCTGAACATCGGCATGGACCACTACGCCAAGCCGGAAGACGAGATGGTGAAGGCCCAGCGCAACAAGACCCTGTGGCGCAACTTCCAGGGCTACACCACGCACAAGGAATGCGACATCTACGCCTTCGGCGCCTCCAGCATCAGCCAGACGCCCGACGTGTACATGCAGAACGAGAAAAACCTGAAGAAGTACCAGGAACTCGTCGGCGCCGGCCATCTGCCGGTGGAGCGGGGCCTGCGCCTGACGCGCGAGGACCACATCCGCCGGGAGGCCATCACCCGCATCATGTGCGATCTGGAAATGGACACCGCCGCCTTCGGCAGGGAATTCGGCATCGACTTCGACCGCCATTTCGCCGACGGCCTGGCCGACCTGCCGCCGCTGGCCGCCGACGGCCTGATCCGCCTGGAGCCCGGCCGGATCGTGGTCACCGAGCTGGGCCGGCTGTTCCTGCGCAACATCGCCATGTGCTTCGACGCCTACCTGAAGCAGCAATCCACCGATCAGCCGCGCTATTCGCGCACGGCATAAAAAACGCCGGCATCGCCGGCGTTTCTGACTGGCGCGGTCAACGCGTCACTCGGTGAAGTCCTTGTAGAGGGCTTCCTCTTCCGCCGCCACCTCGGCCATCGCCTTCGCCACCTCGCCCTGCAGGGTCTTCGCCACGTTGGCGAGGTTCATGCGCATCACGTACACCTTCTTGTCCTTGCCGTCGAACACCGTGGCGCGGCAGGGCAAGGCCGGAACCTTGCCGGCGCCGGCCTTGGCGACTTTCTCGGCGGCCCCGGCCGGGCACAGGGCGATCACCTTCATGCGCGCCGCGTCCTTGGCGCCGGCCTCCTTCATGGCCGCGCCCATGTCCTGGGTCTCGCCCAGCTTCCAACCACGCTTCTGCGCGCCGGCGCGGATGGCGTTGACGGTCTCGTCGAAACCCAGTTTGGATTTCTTCAGGTCGAACATCACCGACATCATCTGCATCTGCCGGGCCATGGCCTCTTGCATCTGCCGGGCCTGTTCGGGCGAGGGCGCGGCGGTGGGCTGCTGGGCGTGGGCGGTGAACGCAAGGAACGACAACAGCAAGGGCAAGACGGACTTATTCACGGATTCACTCCCTCAATGACCACGACGGGGCTGGCCATTCCAGCCCTTGAGCTTGTACAAGGTACCGCAGTAGGGACACAGCGCCTCGCCCTTTTCCTCCACCTCGAGAAACACCCGCGGATGCGAACACCAGGCCTGTTGCCCCGGCATGGGGCAATGCAGGGGAAGATCGGCCGCGCCGACCTCGACGATGCGCTGGTTGTCGCTCATGGCCGCCTCAGACATGGGTGAGCCAGCCCGCGTGGGCGGCGGAACGGCCCTGCACGCAGTCGAAGTACAGGGCTTGCAGCTTCTCGGTGATGGGCCCGCGCCTGCCGGCGCCGATGACCCGGTTGTCGAGTTCGCGGATGGGCGTCACTTCGGCGGCGGTGCCGGTGAAGAACGCCTCGTCGGCGATGTACACCTCGTCGCGGGTGATGCGCTTCTCGATGACCGGGATGCCGAGTTCGCCGGCGAACTGGATGATGGTGTCGCGGGTCAGGCCGATCAGCGCCGAGCTGGGGTCGGGCGTGTAGAGCTTGCCGTCGCGCACGATGAACACGTTCTCGCCGGAACCCTCGGCGACGAAGCCGTCCACGTCCAGCAGCAGGGCCTCGTCGTAACCGTCCATCTCGGCCTCGCGGTGGGCCAGGATGGAGTTCATGTAGTTGCCGTTGGCCTTGGCCCGGCACATGGTGACGTTGGAATGATGGCGGGCGAAAGACGAGGTCTTCACGCGGATGCCGTTTTCCAGGGCTTCCTTGCCCAGGTAGGCGCCCCAGGGCCAGGCGGCGACGATGACGTGGACATTCAGGGTCTTCGCCGAGATGCCCATGGCCTCGGCGCCGTAGAAGGCCATCGGCCGGATGTAGCCGGACTTGAGGCCGTTCTCGCGCACTGCGGCGATCTGGGCGGCGACGAGGGTGGCCTTGTCGAAGGGCATCTTCATGCCCAGGATATGGGCCGAGTTGAACAGCCGGTCGGTATGCTCGCGCAGGCGGAAAATGGCCGTGCCCTGAGGAGTTTCGTAGGCGCGCACGCCCTCGAACACGCCCATGCTGTAGTGCAGGGTATGGGTGAGGACGTGGGTGGTGGCTTCCCGCCAGGGAACCATTTTGCCGTCGTACCAGATGACACCGTCGCGGTCGGCCATGGACATGTTGCGAACTCCGGAATGCGCTGAAAAGAGGCGTATTTTATCCCAGCGGCGGCGCGGACTGGCTATATCGGCAACGTGCAAGCGGTATCCGGGAATGTGCCGGTCCTGGGCGAGTCCGACGGCCCCGCCGCGTTACGCCTTCCCCACGACCAGGCCGTCCCACTCGCTCGTATACCCTGGCGTCAGCCTCTCCCTGCGCATTGCCCAGGATGGCCTGCCGCCCTCGGCCGCGAAGAGCAAGGAGCCCTTCCCCATCCGCGCGTTGATGCTGTCCAGCGCGGCGAGAAGTCGATTCCGCCGCTCGTCGTCCGGCGCCGATTCCAGCCCGAACAATTCTCCCTGCCCTACCGTCCGCGGCACCAGCTCCACCAGCATCACGCCGGCCTTCTTGTAGCGGAAGCCGGCCTTGAAGATCCGGTTCAGCCCGCTTCTGGCCGCCTGGATCAGCCGCGCCGTGTCATGCGTGGGGCTGGCAAAGCTCACCAGCGCCGCCGGGTGGTATTGCGGCTCGCCGGGAATGAAGGGGTTCGTGGCAACGAAGACCTGGATTCCCCCGGCCGCCTGCCCCTCGCGCCGCAGCTTCACCGCCGCGCGCGCCGCATAGGCGGATACCGCCTCCAGCAGGTCCGCCCTGGTCGTGAGCAAGTGGCCGAAGCTGCGCGACGAAACGATCTGTTTCTTTGGCGGCGGCGCTTCCTCCAGGGGGATGCAGGCGATGCCGTTCAGCTCCCGGATGGTCCGCTCCAGCACCACGCTGAAGCGCTGTCTCAGCGTCCGGGCATCCGCCATCTTCAGGTCCTGGGCGGAATGGATGCCCAGTTCCCGCAACTTCGCCGCCCAGCGCGGGCCGATGCCCCAGACATCCCGCACGTCCACCTCGCTGAAGTAACGCACCTGCCGCCACGGGGAGAGGTCCTCCAGGTTGCACACGCCGATGGCCTTGAAGTCGGGATGCTTCTTCGCCAGCCGGTTGGCGAGCTTGGCCAGGGTCTTGGTGGGGCCGATGCCCACCCCCACCGGAATGCCGGTCCACTGCCTGACCTGATTGCGCATGCGCATGCCGTGCTCGGTCAGGTCCCAATGCCTGAAGCCGTTGAAGCGCAGGAAGGACTCGTCGATGGAATACACCTCCTGCTCCGGGCTGTAGCCGGCGATGACGCTCATCATGCGCCGGCTCATGTCGGCATAGAGGGTGTAGTTGGAGGACAGCGCCAGCCCCCCGTGGCGCTTGAGCAGGTCGCGGATCTGGAAGTGGGGTTCTCCCATCTTGATGCCCAGCGCCTTGGCCTCGTCGCTCCTCGCCACGGCGCAGCCGTCGTTGTTGGACAGCACCACCACCGGCCGGCCCTCGAGCGCGGGATCGAACACCCGCTCGCAGGAGACGTAGAAGTTGTTGCCGTCCACCAGGGCATACAGGTGGGGCGTGCGGGCCATGGCAGAGCCTTCAGCGCAGCTTGCGCACCACGCCCTTCACCACCCCCCAGATGGTGAGTTCCTGGCCGGTCTTGAAGTCGATGGGCGGATAGTCGGGGTGATGCGGCAGCAGGCGCACCCAGCCGTTGTCGATGGCCAGTTGCTTGACCGTGAGTTCGCCGTCGATCACCGCCAGCACGATGTCGCCATGGCGGGCCTCCAGGGCACGGTCGACGGCGATGATGTCGCCGTCGAGGATGCCGGCCCCGGTCATGGAGTGGCCCTTCACCCGCACGTAGAACGTGGCCGCCTCGTGCTCCACCAGATACTGGTTGAGATCCAGGCTGCCCTCGGCATAGTCCTCGGCGGGGCTGGGGAAACCGGCCGGCACGCTGCCGTCGAACAGGGGCAGGGCCAGCTTCATCCGCCTGTCCGGCGCCCCCACCGGCTCGATGTCGCCCCAGGCGCGGATGCGGGGCTGCGTCAGGTAAGCCCTGACCTCGTCCACCCGGCTCACCGGAATGCGGACGACCTTGCTGGGTTCCGGCCCGGGCTTGCGGCCGGCGCCGGGACGTTTGCCACCGTGGCTCGACATGGCGCGTTCCTGATAGATGTTACGTAATTCAAGATAGCACGCGCCAACGGGGGAGGCAAAAGCCTCAAACCGACTTGCCGCCCTGCAAAATCAGGAGGTACTTATACACAACGCCCCTCTTGACAGGCCGCAAAACCGGGCGTAGGCCTCACATCCGGGGCATGCTCCCTAAGCCATTGTTTTATCGAGTGTAATGATCTGCATAAATTCTGGGCGGGCGCGACAAACCCGTGTGGCGTAAGCGTTTATGACGGTTTCGTGCCGATTTGTTCGCAGACTTATCCACAGCTCTGGTGGACAACCCGGAAAGTCCGTTCCGGCTGAAGTAGTTCATGCCGACACGTGTGAAAGCACTTTAAGAGACACGCATATTTCGGCCATTGGCGCCCCGCGTGGGCATCCTGCTGGACGGGCGACCGGCCGGATAACCGGTCACGTTTTTGTCACACCGCACGAAAAAAATGGCCTAGCAGAACGCTAAGCCATTGAATTTTTGGTAGTGCACTATACCACCGATCCCGAACTCATATCCCAAACGCCTGCGCAATCCTTCGGGCCAGAGCGGAAGGTTTCGGGCATTTGTCCGTTTCGCGCCGAACCCGCAGGAACACGCGCTGGAGAGGACACGAGTCACTTCAACCCGTACCACACGCCGCGTCCGCTGCCGTGCTGCTCCAGATGGTTGCGCTCGGTCAGGTCGCGGAAGTGTTGCTTCAGGGTGTTGCGGCTGGCTCCGGTTAGTTTGATGGCATCCATCATCGTGACGCGCCCGTGCTCGCGGGCGAATTCCACGATCTGCAGTGACAGCTCCGGCAGCGCGGCCAGCACGATCCTTTCGCGCTCGACCTTCTTCTCCAGACGCCGAACCTGCTCGGCCAGCGAGCGCAAGAAGAACTCCAGCCATGGCTGCCAGTTGGGCGCCTCCGTGCGGATGGTGCCTTGCGTCTGGCGCAGGGCCAGGTAATAGGCCTCCTTGTTCAGCTCGATCACACTCTCCAGCGAGCTGTATGGCACATAGGCGTAACCGGCCTGGATCAGCAACAGGGTCGTCAGCACCCGGCTCAAGCGCCCGTTGCCATCCTGGAAGGGATGGATTTCCAGAAACACCACGACGAAGATCGCGATGATCAACAAGGGGTGGAGATGCCCCTTTTCCCGCTCATCATTCACCCACGACGCCAATTCGGCCATCAGCCGTGGCGTGTCGAACGGCGTGGCGGTCTCGAAGACGATGCCGATCTGTGTCCCGCTTTCATCGAAGGCGGCGACGCTGTTCGAGTGGGTCTTGTACTGCCCCCGGTGGCGCGCATCCTTTTCACTGTGGCGCAGCAGGATCTGGTGCAGTTGCTTGATGTGGTTCTCGTTGAACGGGATGTCCTGCCACGAACTGAACACCCGATCCATCAGCTCGGCGTAACCGGCTACCTCCTGCTCGTCGCGGGTG
>JBBIIR010000017.1:0-13488 GCA_037446455.1 Hydrogenophilales bacterium
GAATGCCACTGGGGCATGAGCCGCGCCGCCGAGCGCGCCGGCCTGGACCGCACCAACCTGTACCGCAAGGTGAAGCAGCTGGGCATCGAGGCGCCGGGGAAGGAGAAGGCCTGACACCGATGGCTGGCTTTCATGGCTCCAGCACCAGGCGATAGCCCACACCGGTTTCGGTACGCAAATGGCGAGGCAGGGTGGGATCGCTCTCCAGCTTGCGACGCAAATTCGTCATGTAAACCCTCAGATAGTGAGTGTCCTCGGCATGGCTCGGCCCCCACACTTCCCGCAGCAGTTAGTTGCCTGTGGGTCAGCAGCCGGCGTTGGCGATGAGCAGGGCGAGCAGACGGAATTCGATGGGCGTCAGGTGCTGTTCCTCGCCGTGGCGGATGACCTGGCGGCGGGACAGATCCACGGCGACGTCACCGAACCTCACGACAGGCTCGTCCCCCGGCGCGGCGCGGCTGCGGCGCAGCAGGGCGCGCACCCGCGCGAGCAGTTCGGCGACGCCGAAAGGCTTGCTGAGGTAATCGTCGGCCCCGGCATCCAGGGCCGCCACCTTGTCGGTCTCATCCGCCCTTGCGGACAAGATCAATATGGGCACCCTGCTCCAGGCCCGCACGTCGCGAACCACCTCGATGCCGTCCCGGTCCGGCAGGCCCAGGTCCAGGATGATCAGGTCGGGCCTGCGGGTGCCGGCCTCCACCAGACCGCGCCGCGCCGTTTCCGCCTCGCTCACGGCGCAGCCCTCGGCTTCCAGGGCTGCGCGCACGAAGCGTCGGATTTGCGGTTCATCCTCGATAAAAACGATGCTGGGAGAAGTCTGCCGGATCTCGCTCATGCCTGCTCCATGGGCACTTCGGGCGGCACGCCCGCCGGCAGGGTGATGACGAAGCGGGCGCCACCCTCGGGACGGTTCTCCGCTCGAACCGTGCCTCTGTGGGCCTGCACGATGGCGCGCACGATGGCCAGGCCCAGGCCGACGCCGGCCACCGCCGATTCCTCCTGGCCGCGGGCGAACTTTTCGAACAGGGCCTCCTCCCGGCCCGGGGGCAGGCCGGGGCCGTCGTCGCACACGCTGATGACGGCGGTGTCCGTGTCGTGGCGGGCGGCGATCTCGATGTGGCTGCCGGGGGGCGTGTACTTCGCGGCGTTCTCCAGCAGGTTGCAGAACACCCGCTCCATGAGGGTGGCATCCAGTTCCAACAAGGGCAGGTCGGCGGGCAGGTCGACGCGCACCGCGTGGCGGGCCAGGGGAGCGGCCAAATCCTGCAGGGCGGCGCCGATCACCTCCTCCAGGGGCAGCCATTCCCGCTTGAGCCGTACCTCGCCCTGCTGTAGCCGCGCCATATCCAGCAGGTTGCTGACCAGGTTGCTGGTGCGCAGGGACTCGGCTCGGATGGCCTGGGCGATCTCCGCTTGGGCGGGGGGCAGGGGCGGGCCGGCCAGGGGCAGGGAGTCGGCCAGGCCGGCCAGCACCGTGAGCGGCGTGCGCAGGTCGTGCGACAGGGCCGACAACAGGCCGTTGCGCAGACGTTCGGATTCGATACGCACCAAGGCGTCCTGGGCCACCTCCACGTAGTGCACCCGTTCCAGGGCCAGAGCGATCTGTCCCGCCAGGGTCTCCAGCAGGCGTGCCTGCTCGGGCAGGAACAACAGCCGCTTCTGCCCGGGCCGCAGGGCCAGCACCCCACGAGTGCGCATGGGCGCCTTCAGCGGCAAATAGTGCATGGGCGCGCCCGCCAGGCTCTGGGTGCCCATGCCGGCGGGCTGCTGGCGGTCGTAGACCCACTGGGCGATGGCCGCGTCCAGGGGCAGATCATGGTGGCTGGGCAAGGGCGTGGGGGAATGGAGCTTGTCGTGGGCGTCCGGCAGCAGGATGCAGGCCTGAGCCTGAAACAGGGCCTGCAAGTGGCTGACGGCGATCTCCACGATCTGCTCGGCCTGCAGCGCCCCGGCCAGCTCACGGCCCAGGTCGTTCAACGCCCGCGTGCGGCGCTCCCGGTAGGCGGCGATGCGTGCCTGGTAGCGCAGGTTGGACGCCAGGGTGCTGATGGTCAGCCCCACCGCCAGCATGATGGCGAAGGTGAGCAGGTAGCGGGTATCGGCCACGGTGAGTGACAGGTAGGGCTGCACGAAGAAGAAGTTGAAGGCCAGCACCGACAGCACCGAGCCCAGCACCGCAGGATCGCGGCCGAAGCGCGCCGCCACCCAGACCACCCCCACCAGATAGCACATGATCAGATTGGCCAGATCGAACCAGGGCATCACCAGCCTTGCCAGAACGGTGGTGGCCGCGCACACCCCGGCCGCCCAGGCGTAGCCCACCCAGCGACGCTTGCCGGAGGGTTCCGCCTCAATATCCAGGGGCATGGCCACCACCTTGTCGGCGGCGGGTGCCTCCGCCTCGTGGGCCACCACGTACACGTCCACATCCTCGGCCAGGGCGGACAGGCGGTCCGCCAGGGGCGCGCGTAGGATGCGCGACAGGCCGGTGCGCAAGCTCTTGCCCACCACCAGCTTGGAGGCGTTGCGGCTCACCGCGTAGGCCAGCAGTGTGGGCGCATCCTCGGCGCCCGCCAGGGTGGCGGTTTCCCCCCCCAGATCGCGGGCCAGGGCGAGGATTTTCAGGATCTTGTCACGGTTGCTGTCGGACAGCTTTTGCAGGCGGGGCGTCTCCACGTACACCGCGATCCAGTCGGCGTGCAGACTGGCCGCCAGGCGAGCGGCGGCGCGCACCAGGCGGTCGCCGCCGGCACCAGGGCCGACGCAGACCAGGAGCCGTTCCTTCGCCTGCCAAACCTCGCGGATGGCCTGGTCTGCTCGGTACTCCCGCATCTGGGCGTCCACCCGGTCGGCGGTACGGCGCAGCGACAGTTCCCGCAGGGCGATCAGATTGCCCTTGCGGAAGAAGTTGCGGATGGCCCGTTCCGCCTGCTGGGGCAGGTAGACCTTGCCCTCCTTCAGGCGGGTGAGCAGTTCGTCCGGCGGAAGGTCGACCAAGGCCACTTCGTCGGCGCGTTCGAAGATGCGGTCGGGCAGGGTCTCCCGAACCTGGATGCCGGTGATGCCGCCGACAATGTCGTTGAGGCTTTCCAGGTGCTGGACGTTGACCGTGGTCCAGACGTCGATGCCGGCGTCCAGCAACTCCTCCACGTCCTGCCAGCGCTTGGGATGTCGCGAGCCGGCCAGGTTGGAATGGGCCAGCTCGTCCACCAGGATCAGGGCCGGTTTGCGGGCGAGGGCGGCTTCCAGGTCGAACTCGGCGATCACCCGGCCCTGGTAGTTGACGATCCGGGGTGGCAGGCGCTCCAGGCCTTCCAGCAGGCGGGCAGTCTCGGCGCGGCCGTGGGTCTCGGCCACCCCCACCACCACCTCGCCTCCCTGTTCCCTGACCAGGCGCGCGGCGGAGAGCATGGCGTAGGTCTTGCCCACCCCCGGGCAGGCGCCGAAGAAGACCTTCAACTTGCCCTTGCGGGCGTGTTCGGCCTCGGCCTCGATGCGGGCGAGCAGGACGTCTGGGTCCGGGCGGGTATCGTTCTCGGCCATGTCCGAGTTTAGAGCCTATTTCAGTAGGCTCTAAACGTGAAAGTCGCGTCAGCGACTCTTGAAGCTCCCCTCTCCCGCGAGCGGGAGAGGGGCTGGGGGGTGAGGCGGGGGTTTCGCGGAGCATGCTCCGCGCCCGCCGAACAGCCCCGGAATGCAGTCCGGGGCGCGCCCTGCAAGGGAGGGAAACGGGCATGACTTTCATGCTTCGGGGCGTCTTCTCAAAGTCATGTCCGTTAGTCCAGGGAATCCATGGCCAGATTCAGCTTCAGTACGTTGATCCTGGGTTCACCCAGCACGCCGAAAGCCCGCCCTTCGGTGTGCGCCACCACCCGGGCGTGCACGACATCCACCGCCAACCCACGTGCACGGGCCACCCGCCCCATCTGATACTCGGCGGCTGCCGGGCTGATGTGGGGATCGAGGCCGCTGCCGGAGGTGGTGACCAGATCCACCGGGATGGGCAAGGGGTTGCCGGGGTCGGCGGCCTTGAGCGCCTTGATACGGGCCCTGACCGCCTCCTCCAGCGCCGGGTTCAGCGGCCCCAGGTTGGAGCCGGAGGAGGCGCCGGCGTTGTAGGGCACCGGTCCGGTGGCGGAGGGGCGGGGCCAGAAGTACTCCGGGTCGCTGAAGGGTTGGCCGATGAGTTCGGAGCCCACCACCTTGCCGTCCTGTTTGATCAGGCTGCCGCTCGCCTGGTGGGGCAGGATGACCCGGGCGACGCCGGTGACCACGAGGGGGTAGAGGCCACCGGTGACGACGCTGAGCAGCGCAAGCAGCGCCAAGGCGGTTTTGAGTTCCTTCAGCATGGGCGATTCCTTTCTCGATCGTCATTCCGCCCTGCGCCGGAATGACGGATTGACTATGCGAGGTTCAGGCCGACCAGCAGGAGGTCGATGGCCTTGATGCCGATGAAGGGCACGACCAGACCGCCGAGGCCGAACACCAGCAGGTTGCGTTGCAGGATGGCCTCGGCGCCGAGCGGACGGTACTTCACGCCCTTCAACGCGAGCGGGATCAGGGCGACGATGATCAGGGCATTGAAGATCACCGCCGACAGGATGGCACTGGCGGGCGTGGAGAGATTCATGACGTTGAGGGCATCGAGCGCCGGGTAGGTGGTGGCGAAGGCGGCGGGGATGATGGCGAAATACTTGGCCACGTCGTTGGCGATGCTGAAGGTGGTGAGCGAGCCGCGGGTCATCAGCATCTGCTTGCCGGTCTCCACCACTTCGATGAGTTTCGTCGGGTTGGAGTCCAAGTCCACCATGTTGCCGGCTTCCTTGGCGGCCTGGGTACCGGTGTTCATGGCCACCGCGACATCCGCCTGCGCCAGGGCCGGCGCGTCGTTGGTGCCGTCGCCGGTCATGGCCACCAGACGGCCCTGGGCCTGGTATTCCCGGATCAGCTTGAGCTTGGCCTCGGGGGTGGCTTCGGCCAGGAAGTCGTCCACCCCGGCCTCGGCGGCGATGGCGGCGGCGGTGAGGCGGTTGTCGCCGGTGATCATCACGGTCTTGATGCCCATGCGACGCAGTTCGGCGAAGCGTTCCCGGATGCCGCCCTTGACGATGTCCTTCAGCTCCACCACGCCAAGGACGCGTACCTGGCCGTTTTTGTATTCAGCCACGACTAGCGGAGTGGAGCCGCGCTTGGCGGCCTGGCCCGCCAGCATGTCCACGTCGCCGGGAAAATGACCACCCATGCCGGCGACCCAGGCGCGGATCGCGTCGGCGGCGCCCTTGCGGATCTCGCGACCATCGAGGTCGACGCCGCTCATGCGGGTGTGGGCGGTGAAGTGGATGAAGCGGGCGCCCAGTTCCCCGATGTCGCGGCCGCGCAGGGCGAACTTCTGCTTGGCCAGCACCATGATGCTGCGGCCCTCGGGGGTCTCATCGGCCAGCGAGGCGAGCTGGGCGGCGTCGGCCAGGTCCGCCTCCTTCACGCCGTGGGCGGGCAGGAAGGCGCTGGCCTGGCGGTTGCCCAGCGTGATGGTGCCGGTCTTGTCCAGCATCAGCACATCCACGTCGCCGGCCGCCTCGACGGCGCGGCCCGAGGTGGCGATGACGTTTTTCTCCATCATCCGGCCCATGCCGGCGACACCAATCGCGGACAGCAGGCCGCCGATGGTGGTGGGGATCAGGCAGACCAGCAGGGCGGTGAGCACCGTCACGCCGACCGGCTGTCCGCTCCCCGCCGCCTGGACACTGAACTGCGAGAACGGCAGCAGGGTGGCGGTGGCCAGCAGGAACACCAGGGTCAGCGCCACCAGCAGGATGGTCAGGGCAATCTCGTTCGGGGTCTTCTGGCGCTTGGCGCCCTCCACCATCGAAATCATCCGGTCCAGGAAGGTCTCGCCCGGATTGACGGCGATGCGGATCACCAGCCAGTCGGACAGCACCCGGGTGCCGCCGGTAACGGCGGAGAAGTCGCCGCCGGCCTCACGGATGACGGGGGCGGATTCGCCGGTGATGGCCGACTCGTCGACCGAGGCCACGCCCTCGATGACCTCGCCGTCACCGGGGATGAACTCGCCCGCGGTGACCAGGACCACGTCGCCCTTGCGCAGGTCCTCCGAGTTGACCAGGTGGGTGGCGGCGTCGTGCTTGGGGTGACTCAGCTTCTTGGCCAGGACGCTCCGCTTGATGCCCTTCAAGGCCGCCGCCTGGGCCTTGCCGCGGCCCTCGGCCATGGCCTCGGCGAAGTTGGCGAACAGGACGGTGAACCAGAGCCATAGGCTGACGGCCAGGATGAAGCCCGCGGTTTCGTGGCCTCGCGCCTCGCCCTGGCCGAGGAGGACCTGGAGATACAAGCCGGTGGTGAGCAGGCTGCCCAACCAGACCACGAACATCACCGGGTTCTTCACCTGGTGGCGGGGCGACAGACGTTTCAGCGCGTCCCAGGCCGCCGCCTTCATGAGAGCGGTGTCGCAGAGGGAAAGTGACTTGTGCATGAAGATTCCTTGAATGTACGGGCCTTCGCTATTTCCCGATGCCCATCATTTGCAGGTGTTCCACCACCGGCCCCAGCGCCAGGGCGGGGACGAAGGTCAGCGCCCCGACCAGCAGCACGGTGCCGATCAGCAGGAGCACGAACAGCGGAGTATGGGTGGGCAGGGTGCCCGAGGAGGCCGGCACGATCTTCTTCGCCGCCAGCGACCCGGCAATGGCCAGCACCGCGATGATCAGCCAGTAGCGCGCGAACAGCATGGCGAAGCCGAGCAGGGTGTTGTAAAAGGGCGTGTTGGCGCTCAAACCGGCGAAGGCGCTGCCGTTGTTGTTGCCGGCCGAGGACAGGGCGTACAGCACCTCGGAGAAGCCGTGCGCGCCGGGGTTGAGGATGCCGGCGCGGCCGACCTCCAGGCTCACCGCCAGCGCCGCGCCCGCAAGCACCACCAGGGGCGGCACCAGGATGGCCACGGCGGCCATCTTGACCTCGAAGGCCTCGATCTTCTTGCCCAGGTATTCGGGGGTGCGGCCAATCATCAGGCCGGCGATGAAGACGCCGATGAGGGCGAACACCATCATGCCGTAGAGGCCGGAGCCGACGCCGCCGTAGATCACCTCGCCCAGCTGCATCAGCCACATGGGCACCATCCCGCCGATGGGGGTGAAGGAATCGTGCATGGCGTTCACCGAACCGTTGGAGGCGGCGGTGGTGGCGGTGGCCCAGAGGGCGGAGTTGACGATGCCGAAGCGGGTTTCCTTGCCCTCCATGTTGCCGCCGGCCTGGAGCTCCGATGCCTGGGTGTCGAGGCCCAGGCGGTCGAACAGCGGGTTACCCGCCTGCTCGGCCCACACGGCCACTGCCAAGAGGGCTGCGAACACCGTAGTCATGGCGACCAGGATGGCGCCGCCCTGGCGCGGGTCGCCGACGAAACGGCCGAAGGTGAAGCAGAGCGCCGCCGGGATCAGCAGGATCGCAATGAGTTCCAGGAAGTTGGCAAGCGGGGTCGGGTTCTCGAGCGGGTGGGCGGAGTTGACGTTGAAGAAGCCGCCACCATTGGTGCCGAGTTGCTTGATGGCGACCTGGCTGGCGGTCGGACCGACGGCGATCACCTGCTCGGTGACAGTGCTCTCCGCCTGGGTGTAGGGCTGCACCAGCTCCGCCTTCACGGAGGGCGAGAAGGTCTGCACCACACCCTGGCTGACAAGTGCCAGTGCCAGGATCAGCGACAGGGGAAGCAGGACGTAGAGCACCGAGCGCACCAGGTCCACCCAGAAGTTACCGACGCCACCCGCCTCCCGGCGGGTAAAGCCGCGCATCAACGCGACCAAGACCGCCATGCCGGTGGCGGCGGAGAGAAAGTTTTGCACGTTGAGCCCCAGCATCTGGGTGAGATAGGACATCGTCGTCTCGCCGCCGTAGCCCTGCCAGTTGGTATTGCTGACGAAGCTCGCCGCGGTGTTGAAGGCGGAGTCGGGCGTCACCGCTCCGAGACCCCCGGGATTGAGGGGCAGCCAACCCTGGATGCGCTGCAGGACATAGATCGCCAGGAAGCCCAACCCGTTGAAGGCAAGCAGGGCGAAGGCGTAGCGGGTCCAATGCATGTCGTCCTCAACCTTGACGCCGGCGAGGCGGTAGAGACCGTGTTCCAGCGGTTTCAGCCAGCCCATGCAGGCGGGGAGGTCGTCCCGGTAGAGGCGGGCCATGTACAGGCCCAGCGGCCAGGCCAGGCCGACGAGGACGATCAGGTAGAGGACAAGCTGGAAATAGCCGTTGCCGGTCATGAGAAGTCCTCCGGGAAGAACAGCACGGCCAGCAGGTAGGCGAACACGCCCACGGTGGCAAGGAGGGCGATCCACTGGGAAAGGTCCATCAACGCCCCCGCAGCTTCTCGAAGGCCAGGACGAGCGCCGCGGTCAACGTGAAGAAACCCGCCGCCAGCGCGAGAAAAACGAGATCCATGGTGTGGACTCCGGCAGTAACGACACCATGAACTTTAGATAAGGGGGCATCAAGACGCCGGCAAAGTCGGCCGCGCGGATATTAAAAAACCGTAAAAATGCCGTGGCGCGGCCGCCGACGAATAGCCGCGCCCTGGTGACTGGGAATACCATTGCGGCCCTTGCTCCGACACACTTGCGCGGACGAACATGAAAATCATCATCCTCGGCGCCGGCCAGGTCGGCTCCAACCTGGCCGAACATCTGGTGCGCGAAGGCAACGACCTGACGGTGGTGGACGTCGACGCGGAGAAGCTGGCCAACCTGCAGGAGCGTTTCGACCTGCGCACCATCTGCGGCCAGGCCTCGCATCCCGGCGTGCTGCGCCAGGCCGGCGCCGACGATGCCGACATGCTGGTGGCCGTCACCCTCAACGACGAGACCAACATGGTGGCCTGCAAGCTGGCGGGCAGCCTGTTCAACATTCCCACCAAGATCGCCCGCATCCGCGCCCTGGACTACATGAAGCACGCGCAGTTGTTCGATGCCGAGCATTTCGGCGTCGACCACGTCATCGCGCCGGAACAGGAGATCACCGATTACCTGCGCAAACTCATCGACTACCCGGAAGCCCTGCAGGTGGTCGACTTCGGCGGCGGCCGCGCCCGCCTGGTGGCGATGAAGGCGCGCGCCGGCGGACCCCTGGTGGGCCACGAGCTGCGCGACCTGCAGAAACACCTGCCCGGCCTCGACGCCCGCGTCGCCGCCATCTTCCGGCGCGACCGCGCCATCGTGCCGGAGGGCCGCACCGTCATCCAGGACGGCGACGAGATCTTCTTCATCGCCGCCACCGAGAACATCCGCGCGGTGATGAAGGAAATGCGCCGCGGCGACAAGAGCGTGCGCCGGGTGATGATCGCCGGCGGCGGCAACATCGGCCAGCGCCTGGCCCGCAGCCTGGAAGCCGACTACCAGGTCAAGCTCATCGACCGCGACAAGAAAAGCACCGAGCGCCTCGCCGCCAGCCTGAACAGCACCCTGGTGCTGACCGGCGACGCCACCGACGAGGAGTTGCTGCTGCAGGAGAACGTCGAGGACATGGACGTGTTCTGCGCGCTGACCAACGACGACGAGGACAACATCATGTCCTCGCTGCTGGCCAAGCGGCTGGGCGCCCGCAAGGTGATCTCGCTGATCAACCGCTCCACCTACGTCGACCTGCTGCAGGGCGGCGAGATCGACATCGCCCTGTCCCCCGCCCAGGCCACCATCGGTCCGCTGCTCACCCACATCCGCCGCGGCGACATGGCGGTGGTGCATTCGCTGCGCCGGGGCGCGGCGGAGGCGCTGGAGGCGGTGGTGCATGGCGACGAAAAGGCCTCCAAGCTGGTGGGCCGGCGCATCGAGCAGGTCGACCTGCCGGAGGGCGTTTCCATCGGCGCCGTGCTGCGCGGCAGCCAGGTCATCATCGCCCACCACGACACCGTCATCGAGGCCGGCGATCACCTGATCCTGTTCGTGCCCAACAAACGCATGATTCCCAAGGTGGAAAAGCTGTTCCAGGTGGGCTTCGGTTTCTTCTGACCGCCCATGTTGCGCCGTCTGCTCCCCATCCTGCATGTGCTGGGCATGATCATCCTGGTATTCGGCCTGTCCATGCTGGCGCCCCTGCTGCTCTCCAAGATCACCCAGGACGGCGCCGAGAACGCCTATGAGCTGGCGGCGCTGATCACGGTGTCCGCCGGCCTGGCCCTGTGGTTGCTGGGCCATCACTGGCGGCGGGACCTGAAGACGCGCGACGGCATCCTGCTGGTGGTGCTGACCTGGAGCGTGCTGCCCGCCTTCGCCACCCTGCCCCTGCTCCTGCACATGCCCGACCTGTCGGTGGCCGACGCCTATTTCGAGGCGATGTCGGGTCTTACCGCCACCGGCGCGACGGTGCTTTCGGGCCTCGATCACCTGCCCAACTCCATCAACCTGTGGCGCACCCAGTTGCACTGGATCGGCGGCCTCGGCGTCATCGTCCTGGTGGCGGCGGTGCTGCCCCTGCTGGGGGTGGGCGGCCGCCAGATGCTCAAGTCCGAGATGCCCACGCCGATGAAGGACAACAAGCTGACGCCGCGCATGGCGGAAACCGCCAAGGGCCTCTGGGTGGTGTACATCCTGCTCACCCTGGCCTGCATCGGCGTGCTGTGGGCCCTGGGCATGTCCTTCTTCGACGCCGTGGTGCACGCCTTCTCGGTGATGGGCCTGGGCGGCTTCTCCTCGCACGACGCCAGCCTGGGCTACTTCGACTCGGTGGCCATCGAGGTCGCCGTCGGCATCTTCGCCCTCATCGCCGGCATCAATTTCGCCACCCACTTCGCCGCGCTGCGCGGCCGCACCCTGCTGTCCTACCGCCATGACCCGGAGATCCGCTGGTTCCTCGGCTTCGTGTTGATCAGCGGCTGCGTCCTCGCCCTGCTGCTGTGGCAGCGCGACTTCTACCTGGATTTCCCGGAGGCGCTGCGCTACGCCCTGTTCAACACCATTTCGGTGGCCACCACCCTGGGCTTCTCCACCACGGATTACGGCCAGTGGCCATTCTTCGCCGGGCTGTGGATGATGTTCCTGTGCAGCTTTTCCACCAGCGCCGGCTCCACCGGCGGCGGCATCAAGATGATGCGCGCCATGCTGCTGTACAAGCAGGTCTACCGCGAGTTGAAGAAGCTGATCCACCCGGCCGCCCAATTGCCCGTGCGGCTGGGCGAGCAGATCGTGCCCAACAAGATCGTCTACGCGGTGCTGGCCTTCCTGTTCATCTACGTGGCCTCCATCGTCAGCCTCAGCTTCGTGCTGTCCTTCACCGGCATGGACGTGCTCACTTCCTTCTCCGCCGTGGTGGCCTGCATCAACAACACCGGCCCCGGCCTGGGCAACGTCGGCCCCGCCACCACCTACGCGGTGCTCAGCGATTTCCAGACCTGGGTGTGCAGCTTCGCCATGCTGCTCGGCCGCCTCGAACTGTTCACCCTGCTGGTGGTGCTCACCCCCGCGTTCTGGCGGCGATGAACTCCTTCGCGGTGGCGGCCGCCCGCCCGCATGCGGTTCTCCCCATCCTGCACGTGCTGGGCATGATCATCGGCGTGTTCGGCCTGGCCATGCTGCTGCCGCTGGCGGTTTCGGAACTGTCCGACGACGCGGCCCAGTGGGCCTACGACGAGGCGGTGCTCGTCACCCTGGCGGCCGGCATCCTCCTGTGGCTCGTCGGTCGGCCCTGGAAGCGCGAACTGAAGCCGCGCGACGGCATCCTGCTGGTGGTGCTCACCTGGCTGCTCACCCCGCTGTTCGCCGCGCTGCCGCTGCTCTTCCATCTGCCCCAACTGTCCTTCACCGACGCCTATTTCGAGACCATGTCGGGCCTCACCACCACCGGCGCCACGGTGTTGGTCGGTCTCGACACCCTGCCCGCGTCCATCCACATCTGGCGCGCGCAACTGCATTGGCTGGGCGGCCTCGGCGTCATCGTGCTGGTGGTGGCGGTGCTGCCCCTGCTGGGAGTGGGCGGCCGCCAACTATTCCGCGCGGAAACCCCCGGCCCGATGAAGGACGACAAGCTGACGCCGCGCATGGCGGAGACCGCGAAGGGGCTGTGGAAGGTGTACATCCTGCTCACCTTCATCCTGATCGGCCTCTACTGGCTGTTCGGCATGACCCCGGCCGACGCCGTGGTGCACGCCTTCTCGGTCATGGGCCTGGGCGGCTTCTCCTCGCACGACGCCAGCTTCGGCTATTTCCAGTCCCTGCCCCTGGAGCTCATCACCGTGCTGTTCGCCCTGCTGGCGGGCATGAACTTCGCCATGCACTTCCTGGCCCTGCGCGGCCGCAGCCTGTCGCCCTACCGGCTCGATCCGGAAATCCGCTGGTACCTGGGCGCTGTGTTGGGCAGTTGCCTGGGCCTGGCCCTGCTGCTCTGGGCGCAGGGCGTCTATGCGGACTTTCCCGGCGCCCTGCGCGACGCCACCTTCAGCGTCGTATCCATGGCCACCACCCTCGGCCTGTCCACCGCCGACTTCGCGCAATGGCCCTTGTACGCCGGCCTCTGGCTGCTGTTCCTGTGCAGTTTCTCGACCAGCGCCGGCTCCACCGGCGGCGGCATCAAGATGATGCGCGCCATACTGCTGTACAAGCAGATTCACCGGGAGCTGCGTCGCGTGCTGCATCCCCGCGCCCAGATCACCATCCGCCTGGGCGCGCAGGTGGCGCCCGACAAGGTGATGTACGCGGTGCTGGCCTTCTTCTTCACCTACGTGGCGTCCATCGTCCTGCTTGCCTTCGTTCTCTCCTTCAGCGGCCTCGACGTGCTCACCGCCTTCTCCGCCGTGGTGGCCTGCGTCAACAACACCGGCCCCGGCCTCGGCCAGGTGGGACCGGCCAGCAACTACGCCATGCTTTCCGATTTCCAGACCTGGGTGTGCAGCTTCGCCATGCTGCTCGGCCGCCTCGAACTGTTCACCCTGCTGGTGGTGCTCACCCCCGCGTTCTGGCGGCGATGAGGCGCGCGCCGGCCGGCCTCAGCTCCTCCAGCGGCAGCGGCCGGGCGATGCCGTAGCCCTGGGCGTAATGGACGCCGATGTAGCGAAGCTCGCGCAGGATGGCGTCGTTCTCCACGAATTCGGCGATGGTCTGCTTGCCCATGACCTGACCGATGCGGTGGATGGCCTCGACGAAGGCGCGGTCGATGGGGTCGCTGACGATGTCGCGCACGAAGGCGCCGTCGATCTTCAGGTAATCCACCGGCAGGTTCTTCAGGTAGGAGAAGGAGGACATGCCGGCGCCGAAATCGTCGAGGGCGAAGCGGAAGCCCTTCTCCTTCATCTCGCGCATGAAGGCCAGCGCCCGTCCGAGGTTGGAGATGGCGGCGGTCTCGGTGATTTCGAAGCAGGCCCGCGCGGGGTCGACGCCCTGGGCGCGCATTTCCCGCAGCACGAAGGCGGCGAAGCCGTCGTCCTGCAGGGACAGGCCGGAGAGATTGATGGACAGGTCGACGTGCGGCAGTTCGCCCAGCCAGCGGAAACTTTCGCGC
>JBBIIR010000018.1:0-13442 GCA_037446455.1 Hydrogenophilales bacterium
ACAAGCTCGTCCTGGTAGGCGTCGCCGCCGGCCAGGGCTTCTTCCATGCGCGCCGCCACCAGGGCGGCCTGGATGCGCTCCGCCTCCAGCGCGGGAGGCAGCAGATGGCGCACCCGCGCCAGCCAGTGGGGCTTCTCGCAGGCCTGGAGTTCCAGCCGGCGTCGGCTTGCTTCGCTCAGGCGCGGCCATAACAGCAACAGCGGCGCGAGCCAGCGATGATAATCGTTGATAACCGACTGTTCCAGTCGACTATTCCATTTTTCCCGCACCAGCAGTTCCGGAAACGCCTCCGCCGCGAGCGTGCGGCTGCGCCACTCGTGGGGCAGGCGCAATCCCGCCGCGCCGTGCCCGACGCCATCCTGGCCGCGGCGAAACCACTGCGCCATGGCATAGGGCCGGGCGGTGTGATTGACCATCTTCGCCAACATGTCGCGATGACCGCCGCCCGCGTCCGGAGCGACCACGTCGCGCTCCGCCAGGGCCGCGGCGCGAAAACCGGTGTAGGTCAGGGTAAAGGGCAACCATTCGGTTTCGATCCCCGCGCCGCCGCGCGGCGCGCCGCGTGCCGTCGACAGCAGCGCCAGCGGCATGCCCTCTTGCCGGTCCAGCAGCCAGAGTTCCCAGATGTCGAAGATGGGGAAAGGCGGGGCGGGACGCGTTTCCAGGGCCGCCAGCAGGTCCTCCAGGCCGCGCGGCTGGCCGATCTTCAGGCCGCGTCCCGCTTCCCAGACGCCCACCGGCCGCACCAGGCCGTAGCCGTCGTCGGCGCGCAGATGCCAGACGAGGCCGTCGTGGCTGGAGGCGATGGCGCCGCCCACATCGACATGCTGCACCACCCCCCGGTAGGGGTTGACGCGGCGCAGGGCGTAGTAGCTGGGGTACAAGTCTTTCGTTCCATGCGGTTGCGTGGCGACGGGCTCAGCGCGAATGCCGCCGCGCCCTCGACGATGCCGGCCTGCGCATCACAGCCTGCGCAGGCGGCGACGTCCTTCGTCCAGCAGCGGGTCGATGAGTTCCTGGCCTGGCCCGGAGAACGCGTCGTATTGTTGCGTCCGAACCACACGCGCCTGCTCATCTTGACGTGCCGCGGATTTCCACACGCAGCCGCCAAACCCGCATCCTGACTGGAAATCCCGTCTGTTCTTATGGCTGGATAAATGTGGATACAAAGGTCCTCTGATTCAGACATTTATAATATTTTAATATTTTTGACTTACGTCATGTCCGCCGCGTTGGCTTGGTTACATCATCCTTCCAGGTAGTGTGGTCTTTCTTCCATCAACCAACCGGAGAGCAAAATGGAAACGAGCAATTTATTGCGGGGTCTCGCGACAGCCGTAGCCTGGTCGGCCGCCATGCTGTTCGGCGTGTCCGCGGGCCAGGCCAAGCAGCCCGACCCAGCGGTGGTCAAGCAACAGGACCAGGTCACCAAGGCGACCATCGAGCAGATGAAGGGCGCCGTGCCCAAATCGGCCGCCGCCAAGATCAAGCTCGACGACGTCAATAATTGCTACAGCTGCCACAAGGACATCAAGGAGTTCCATGCTGGCAGCAAGCATGCGAGTGTGAACTGTGCCTATTGTCATACCGGTTCGGATGAGCACCTGAAGCGGGATGGCAAACCACTCGAGATGGCGAAGGCCTCGATCGGCACGCGTGTCGATCACCACGCCTGCGGCGTCTGCCACCAGGAGCAGTTGAACAGCTTCGCGACGATGAACTACGACTCGAAGGCCAAGCACGAGAAAGCCGATCCGAAGTCCGTTTCGCCGCTGTTCGACAAGCTGATGGCATCCCATGGCTTCACCCGGGAGCATGCCGAGCCGCGAAGCCACGTCTTCATGGTCATGGATCACCTGATCGTCGACCGCGCCTACGGTGGTCGCTTCCAGCTCAAGGACTGGACCTACATCTCCGATGCCAAGAGTGCCGTATCCGACCTGTGGAACGTGATGCTGGTCGACAGGGAGCCCGGCAATAGCGACCAGAAGGCCTTCATGCCCGGCGTGGCGACCGCGGCCAACCCGGTCTGCATGAACTGCAAGTCCTTCGACAACATCCTGAAGTGGAAATACATGGGCGACCCGGACCCGAGGGCGAAGTGGAGCCGCGTGTCCAAGCCGGTCGAGTTCGCGCGCGACATCACCCATGCGCTGAACTGCTTCATGTGCCACGACCCGCACTCCTCCGCTCCGCGCGTCGCGCGCGACGCCCTGATTCAGGCGGTGGTCGACCGCGGCGAAGGCACCTATCCTTACGACAAGGAGAAGAGCGCCAAGAACCCGATGAAGAAGGTGACCTTCCGCGACGGTTTCCGCTCCATCGGCCTGCTGTCCAGGCCCGACTCCAACCTGATGTGCGCCCAGTGCCATGTCGAGTACAACTGCAATGCGGGCTTCGAGCCGAATGCAGGTCCGGACGGCAAGGACAAGCCGGTCACCATGGCCGACCAGCGCACCAATTTGTTCCAGTGGACCAACGTCTTCGACTACAACGCCAAGATGCGCGAGAAGTTCGGCAACTTCAAGGACTTCCGTCACGCCATCACCGGTACGGCGCTGTCGAAGATCCAGCACCCCGAGGCCGAAGTCTACTGGATGTCCAAGCATGAGCGCGAAGGCGTCGAGTGCAAGGACTGCCACATGCGCAAGATCGAGAAGAACGGCAAGACCTTCACCGATCACCAGCAGCAGTCGCCGCGCAAGATGCTCAAGGAAACCTGCGTGAAGTGCCACGGCGAGATGACCGAAGAGCAGGCCAAGTACCAGATCGACGCGATCCAGGCCTACACCCGCGGCAAGATCATGAAGGCCGAGTTCTGGCTGGCCCAGTTGATCGACGCCTTCGTGCGCGCCTATGACGCCGGTGTTCCGCGCAACTCCGATGCAGTGAAAGCTGCGCAGAAGTCCCATGACGAAGCGACGACCCGTTGGGAATGGTGGACCGCCGAGAACTCCGTCGGCTTCCACAATCCTCAGCAGGCGCGCCAGTCGCTGACCGAGTCGGTTGTGCATTCCCAGGCCGGTATCAAGGTGCTCAACGATGCGATCGTCGCCATGAAGAAGTAAGCGACCGCGCATCCAGCGGGGGCGCGCGATTGCGCGCCCCTTTCATTTCCAGGCCGGCACTTCAGGATGCGGCCGCGCGACGCCCGGCGATCACAGCCCGGCCACGTACTCGGCCAATGCGCCGATCTCCTCCGCGCTCAAGGCCTGGGCGATCAGGACCATCTGACGGTCGGTCGCCCGGCGCCCCCTGGCATAGTCGGCCAGTTGCTTGCGGGTGTACGCCTGGTGCTGCCCCGCCAGCCGCGGGAAGCGCGCATTGCCGCCGGCATCGGGCTGATGGCAGCCGGCGCAGGCCGGCACGCCGCGATCGGGCAAGCCCTCCTCATAGATCCGGCGCCCGGTTTCGGCCAGCTTGCGGTCCCCCGGCCGACCCTGGATCGGCGGCTGGGCGGCGTAATGCACGGCGATGGGGGCATATTCGCGCGTGTCGAGACCGGCGAGCACCGCCGCCATGATTTCATTTCGCCTTTTTCCACTGGCAAACGCATTCATCTGTCCAAGCAAATACCCGCTATCCATGCCAGCGATTCTCGGCACGGCAGGATCGCTGCTGGCACCGTCTAGGCCATGACAGCTTGCACAGTGCCGTTCGACGAGTGGGCGCGCATCCATGGCATGCACCCAGGGCGAGGCCGCCAGAAGACCCCAGCACATGGCGCCGCACCAGAATACATATGTCAGGTCCCGGATTTCCTTTGGCATTTTTGCCACACCCCATTGAAATAAACAGGCCCATCGGCACTGCCCTTGATTTGAGTCAAGCCACCTTAATTAAGTATGTGTGAATATGTTTATTAACTTGTCCTTTTTCGTTGAAGGAGCCTGAAATGACCTCTGCCACCCTCCCCCGCCATGTTCTGATCGCATTTGCCAGCCTCGGCCTGGCCATCGCCACGCCGGCCTCGGCGGCGTCGTTCGACGCGGACGCGGCCAAGCTGCTGTTCAAGCAGAACGAGTGCGGCAAGTGCCACAACCCGACACAGAACAAGAAGGGCCCGTCCCTGCGCAAGACGGCGAAGGAATACAAGGGCAAGGCCGACGCCGAACAGCAGGTGATGAAGCATCTCACGGTGAGAAAGAAGGTCAAGCTCGACGACGGCACCGAGGAAGACCACAAGATCGTCGACACCAAGGACCAGAAGGCCATCGTCAACATGGCGCGCTGGATCCTCTCGCACTGACGCCCGCGGCGCCCCGCACGCCCCCGGCATCCCCGGGGGCCTTGGTCAACCGTTTTCCCATTCGGTGATCGGACCATGATGATCAAGCAAATCCTTGCCGGCCTGATGCTGGCGGCAGCGGCCCTTCTCGGCACACCGGGCCTGGCCACCGGCCTCGACAACGACTCCTGCCTCACCTGCCACGACCAGAACAAGGCGAAAATCAAGGTTCCCATCGTCATCGACGGCGAGGAGGACGAGCGCGACCTGGCCGCCATCGACCCGCGCAAGTATGGCAAGAGCGTGCACAGCGACATGCGCTGCGTGGATTGCCACAAGGAGATCACCGACAGCCAGGCAAAACACAAGATCGACCGCCAGGCGGCGAAGGCGAACTGCATCCATTGCCACGAAGGCCTCTGGGCCCAGGTGCAGAAGGCCGGCCAGACCGCCGAGAAGCAGCGCCTCGGCATGGTGGTGGACAACATCAAGGCCTACCGCAACTCGTTCCACGCCAGGATCAACAAGGACATTCCCGACCGTCCGCTGGCCGGTTGCGACGACTGCCACAGCTCGCACTCGTTCAACGTGCCGCCCAAGGGCAGCACGCGGCGCACGGCCTGGCACCGCTCCATCCCGGAGACCTGCGGCACGAGCTGCCACGAGGACCAGCTGGATATCTACGCCGCCTCCATCCACGGCGAGGAGGTGATCGACAAGGGCAATCTCAAGGCCGCGGTCTGCACCGACTGTCACAGCGCACACAGCGTGGTCAACACCTCCACGGAGTCCTACAAGCTGGGCAACGTGCGCGCCTGCGGCGACTGCCACAAGGAGCAGATCGCCAGCTATTCCGACACCTACCACGGCCAGGTCAACAAGCTGGGCTACGTCTACACCGCCAAGTGCGTGGACTGCCACGACAGCCACGGCATCCGCGCCAAGGACGATCCCAAGTCCAGGGTGCATGCGGACAACCGCATGAAGACCTGCCAGAAGTGCCACGACGGCGAGAAGCTGCCGCTGGCCACGGCCGGCTACGCCAGCTTCGCGCCCCACGCCAACACCCATGACTTCGAGCGCTATCCGCAGATGTACGTCGCGTCCAAGTTCATGATCTGGCTGCTCATCGGCGTGTTCGCCTTCTTCTGGCTGCACTCCGGCCTCTGGTACTACCGCGAATGGCAGGACCGCAAGGCGCGCAAGGGGCAGCCCCAGGTGCGCACCGAAGGCCTCGGCCTGGACGAGGGCAAGCACTTCGTACGCTTCGCCCTGGGCTGGCGCATCGGCCACCTCATGTTCGCCCTCACCACCATGACCCTGGTGCTGACCGGATCCACCCTGCTGTTCGCCGAGAGCGCCTGGGCGCCTGCCGTGGCCCAACTGTTCGGCGGGCCGAAGGTGCTGGGCATCATCCACCGCGTCGCCGCGGCCTTCTTCATCGGCATCTTCATGATCCACTTCATCTATGTCATGCAGAAGCTGCTGCGCGACCGCAACTTCCGCTGGTTCGGCCCGGATTCGCTGGTGCCCAACTGGAAGGACCTCGCGGACTGCTGGGGCATGTTCAAGTGGTTCGTCGGCAAGGGCCCGCGGCCGCTCTTCGACCGCTGGGCCTACTACGAGAAGTTCGACTACTGGGCGGTGTTCTGGGGCGTCAACGTCATCGGCTGGAGCGGGATGATGCTGGCCTTCCCCCACGTCACCGCCGAGTACCTGCCGGGCTGGGTGTTCAACGTGGCCACCCTGGTGCATGGCGAAGAGGCCTTCCTGGCCGCGGTGTTCCTGTTCACCGTGCACTTCTTCAACAACCACTTCCGCCCGGACAAGCTGCCGCCGCCCGACGTGGTGATGTTCACCGGCACCCAGTCGCTGGAGGAGTTCCGCCACGACCACCCGGCCCAGTACCAGCGCATGCTTGATTCGGGTGAACTGCGGACGCGCCTGGTGGACGCGCCCTCCGCGCCCATGCGCATCGGCTCCAAGATCCTGGGCCTGGTGCTGATCGCCGTCGGCCTCACCCTGCTGGTCATGGTGGTCAGCGGATTCCTCGCGCACTGAGCGCATTCCTCCGCCACCACACCACCGCCCCACCGGGCGGTGGTGTTTTTTCCATCGGCCCAACACCCTGCGGGTGGGATCGGAGACATGCGCCAATCCCATGATCCTCTTCGTGTTTGTTCATGTTCTTTCGTGGACAACTGAGGTTAACGCCAATCCGGCGCCGCCCTCGACGATGCCGGCCTGCGCATCACAGACCGCGCAGGCGGCGACGTCCTTCGTCCAGCAGCTGGTCGATGAGTTCCTGGCCCGGCCCGGAAAACGCGTCGTATTGGTCCTCCAGGCGTTCCAGGACCTCCATCAGTTCGCTCCGGCTGCGCGCTTCGCGCAGGTCGCGCACCAGGTTCAGCAGCCATTCGTCGTCGACCATGGGCTATGCCTCCTCGCGGTGTTGCTGCAAACTTCGCGCAATCCTTCCCCCGCGTCAAACATGAATTTCTGTTCCCACTGCGGCGGTCCGGTGCGCCTGGAAGTTCCCGCCGGCGACAACCGCCCGCGCCACGTCTGCGCGCGCTGCGGCGCCATCCACTACCACAACCCCAAGGTGGTGGTGGGCTGCATTCCGGAATGGGAAGACCGGATCCTGCTCTGCCGGCGCGCCATCGAGCCGAAGTATGGCCTCTGGACCCTGCCCGCGGGCTTCATGGAGAACGGCGAGACCACCGCCGAGGGCGCCGCGCGCGAGACCCTGGAAGAAGCCGGCGCGCGCGTGGATATCCTCGGCCTGTACAGCATGATCAGCCTGCCGGACATCAACCAGGTCTATCTGGTGTTCCGCGCCAGACTCCTGCACCTCGATTTCACGCACGGCGAGGAGAGCCTGGAGGCGCGGCTGTTCACGGAAGCGGAGATTCCCTGGGAGGACATGGCCTTTCGCACCATCCACCGCACCCTCATGCATTACTACGCCGACCGGCGCGAGGGCAGCTATGCGCTGCATGTCAGCGACATCTTCCACAAGCCCAGGTAGGCGCGATTCCGCCGCAATCGGGCTTGCGGCCGCCGCGCTGATCGCCGGGCTGGCCCTGTCATCGCCGCCCGCCATCGCGGCCGCCGGCACCGACAAGGCGACGGCCGTGCCCCACCTCGGCGCGCGCGGCCAGGCCGGCTACCGCGATTTCCTGGCCGCCGAGCCGCACCGCGCCTTCGCCATCGCCCCCGGCGGCGGCTGGGGCTGGAGCCAGGACGCGGCGAGCCCGGACGCGGCCCTGGAGCAGGCCCTGGCGGCCTGCCAGCAGCACACCCGGCAACGCTGCGTGCCTTACGCGCTGAATGCCGACAAGATCTTCGACGCCCGCGCCTGGCCGCGCCTGTGGCGTCCCTACGCCACGGCCGCCGAGGCGCGGCGGGCAAGCGTGGGCACGGAGCGCGGCCAGCGCTTCCCCGACCTGCTGCTCACCGCCCCCGATGGCAAGCCGCTGAAGCTGTCCGAGTTGCGCGGCAAGGTGGTGGTGCTGCATTTCTGGGCCACCTGGTGCCCGACCTGCCGCGTCGAACTGCCTCAGTTCGAGACCCTGCGGCGCGGCTTCGCCGGCCGGCGCGACATCGTTTTCCTGTTTACCCAGGCGCGCGAGCCGGCGGAGGTGTCGCGCCAGTGGCTGAAGCAGCAGGGGCTCGGCCTGGTCCTGCACGATTCCGGCGCGCGCGGCAGCCGCGACGAGCGTTTCCGCCTGGCCGACGGGCAAACCCTGGCGGATCGGCAGGTGGCCGCCGTCTTCCCCGCCACCTATGTGCTCGACCGGCACGGCGTGGTGGTGTTCGGCATGAAGGGCTCGGCGGAGGACTGGGGCGAGTATGTGCCCTTCCTCAAGGATCTACTGAGCCACGCGAAGTAAGCCCCTCCCTCGCGGGAGGGGGCTTGCAGACCTACTCGACTTTCTCCCAGCCGGTGATCATCGCCTTGATGTGCGCCAGCGGCGTGTGGCCGGTGGTGGTGAGATAGACGTGGACGATGACGAAGATCAGGAAAAAGAAGGCGGCCAGGGTGTGGAAGAAAGCCACCCATTCCAGCGACAGGAAGGCGTCCCAGCCCCATTCGTTCCACTTGTCGTAGAACAGGTAGAACCAGCCCGTCACCCAGATCAGCGGGCCGGCCACCGCCAGGATGCCCAGATAAGCCAGGCGCTGCAGCGGGTTGTGCTTGCGTTGGGGATTGACGTGGTAGGGGTGCGGCGCCTGCGTGAAGATGCCGATGGCGTAGAACTTGATCATGTCCGTCACCTTGTCGAAGGTGGGGATGTATTGCCGCCATTCGCCGGTGGTGAAATGCCAGAAGATGGCGAAGCACCACAGCCCCACCAGGGTCCAGGCGGCGATGGTGTGGTAGTTCACCGCGTTCTCGAAGCCGAACAGCTTGTAGGAACCGTGCACCTCGAAGCCGGTGACCAGCATGAACAGGATCAGGCCGGCCTGGGCCCAGTGCCAGAAACGCTCGAAGCCCTTGAAGATGTAGATGCGTTCGCTCATTTGCCTTCTCCTTCATGCGCCTTGGCCTTGCGGCTGGCGAAGATGCGGCCGGCGCCATGGCCCAGCACGCCCAGCAGGGTGAGTCCGGCCAGGCTCCAACCGACGCTGTCCATCAGGGCGTTGCCGTGGCGGCCGGGGATGTACAGGCCGGGCACATCATCGAGGCGACCGGGCGCGACGTGGCATTGCCGGCACGACAGCGCGTCTTCCTTCGGCGCCACCATGTGGGTGATGGGCCAGGACATCTCGGTGCTGACGAAGGCGAATTCGCCGCTGTACTCGGCGCCGATCTCGCGCATGCCATGGCGTATCGCCTTGTCCCAGTTGAAGTTGGTCCACAGCGCGCTGTCGTCGTCACCCCAGGTATGGAACACCACCAGCTGGTTGTTGCCGATGTCGTAAGGCTGCTTGCCTTCGAAGCGCTTGATCGGCCAGACCTTGGACTTGCCGTCGTCCGGACTGCCCTCGAAACGGTTGATCTCGATCACCTTGCTCGGGTCCAGCCTGGTTTCGCGCAGGGTGTAGTTGATCTCGCCGTTGAACCAGATGTACTCGGGGATGACATTGGATTCATATCTCATGTCGCCCTTGCGGCTGTCGTAGGACATGCGGCCGCTGCTGTCCTTGAGCTTGAAAGGCTTGCCGTCCTTGTCCATCTTGCCGGCGGTCGACCAGTCCCACAGCATCTTGGTGGGCTGCGCGCGCGCGAACTCGGGGATGTGGCAGGTCTGGCAGGCCAGCTTGACGGCATGGCTGTTGAGGCGGTCGGCCTGGCGCGCCTTGTGCGGCTTGGCGCCGTGGCAGGACTCGCAGGTCGCCGGGTTGCCCTCCTGGCGGCCGCGCATGTGCATGCGCGCGGCGTCGGACCTGGCGACGGTGACGCCGTAGCGGCTGCCGGGCACGTCGTGGCCCGAGGTCATGTGGCAGGTGCCGCAGGTGAAATTGAGGCCGTCCTTGGCCATGTGCACGTCCAGATACTTGCCGGGATTATTCAGCGAGGTGTCGAGATCGCCATGCTTCACCGCGTCGCCGCCGCCGCCCAGAAAGTGGCAGGCGCCGCAGGTGTCGCGGCTGCTCTTGCCCACCGCGCGCGCCACCTTGCCGAGATCCGGCGCCTTGGCGATGCGCCCCGACTTGGGCGGGAACTCCATGTCCTTATAGGGCGGATGGCCGGCGAGGCCGGGAACCTTGCGGTAGGTGCCGGTGGTGTCATGGCAGACCAGGCAGTCCACGTTCTCCTGGGAAGTGAAATCGAATTTCTCGTCCTTCCAGCCGTAGCCGACGTGACAGGCGGTGCAGAACTCGTAGTTGGAGGGCACCGCCGTGCAGAAGTTGTTGATGACGTGCTTCTTGCCCAGGCGCTGCTGGGTCTCGGGATTGAGGAACTCCCAGGTCCAGTGCTTGCTCTTGTGCACCTGCTTGGCCGCCTCGGTATGGCAGGTCAGGCAGGCCCGCGTCACCTCCGGGCCGGACTTGAACGGCTGTTGCAGCACCTTGAAGGCCGCATGGTCGGCGGTGGATTTGGCCACGGCCCGCGCGGCGGACGCGGCCTCGGCATCGGTGGCGGCGCCCGCCGGCGCGGCGAGGACCAGCGTCAGCGCCAGCAGGGCGCCGGTGATGGAATTGCGCATGTTTCCTCCAGGCATGGATGGCGCGAACGAGGGGTCGAGCGGACGCGGCGCGGTCAGCAACCGCCGCCGCCGCCACCACCGGCGGCGGGTCCGGCCGCGGCGGGCAGGATCATGGGCGGCGCCGGTGTGCTGGGATCGAAGGCGAGGAATTTCTTCTGGTCTTCCGCCACCTGGCTCATGACGCCACCCACCAACGGACCGAACATCTTGCCCATCAGCCCGGCGTTCATGGTGCCGATGTAGATCTTGCCGTCATTCTTCTTGTACACGGAGACCTTGCACGGCATCAGTATCGACAGGAAGCGCACCGTATCCTCCTTGAGGATGGGCTTGGAATACTGGGTGCTGCACGCCTCGATCATCATCACCGGCAGCACGTTGCCCCCCTCGGCCTGCACCGCGCGCGCCGGGTTGCGCAAACCGGAAAGTTCCCAGCCGTTGCCGGTCTTCTGGATGTTGTGCTGGATGCGCGCGACGGTTTCCTCCATGCCGAAGGGACTCACCGTCTCCGTGAACATCAGCCGGCTCATCATGCTGTACGCCAGGCCCATGGCCAGCAGCAGGCCGAGCACCACACCACCGAGTACTTTCCACATGATCTTCTCCTCTTCGCGCTGTTGTGCAACCGCCCGGATGGACGTGCGCACATTTTGAATTAAATATATCTGTATCGCAATATTATTATTTACTAATGTGTCTACAGGCCACGAAAGTAATCGAGTGCTTCCGCCAGACTCCCTACCCCCTTCACTTCCATGCCGGCGACACGGCCCTTGGGCAGGTTGCCGCGCGGACACAGGGCCTGGGTGAAGCCCAGCTTCGCCGCCTCCTTGAGCCTTTCCTGGCCCCGTTGCACCGGGCGGATCTCCCCGGCCAGCCCCACCTCGCCGAACACCGCCAGCTTGTGCGGGATGGGCTGGTTGCGCAAGGACGACACCACCGCCATGGCCACCGCCAGATCGACGGCGGGTTCGCTGATCTTCACCCCGCCCACGGCATTCACGAACACGTCCTGGTCGTAGCAGGGCACGCCGCCGTGCCGATGCAGCACGGCGAGCAACATGGCCAGGCGGTTGCCGTCCAGGCCGACGGTGAGGCGACGCGGATTGGGGGCGTGGGCGGCGTCCACCAGGGCCTGGATTTCCACCAGCAGGGGGCGCGTACCTTCCTGCGCCACCACCACGCAGGATCCCGGCGCCTCGCGCTCATCCCGCTGCAGGAACAGGGCGGAGGGATTGGCCACGCCCTTCAGGCCCTTGTCGGTCATGGCGAACACGCCCAGTTCGTTGACCGCGCCGTAACGGTTCTTGAAGGCGCGGATGAGACGGAAGCTGGAGCCGGTGTCGCCCTCGAAGTACAGCACCGTGTCGACGATATGCTCCAGCACGCGCGGGCCGGCCAGCGTGCCTTCCTTGGTGACGTGGCCCACCAGCAGCAGGGTGATGCCGGACTGCTTGGCCTGGCGCGTCAGTTCCTGGGCGCACTCGCGCACCTGGGCGACGCTGCCGGGCGCCGATTGCAGCTGCTCGGTGTAGACGGTCTGGATCGAGTCGATGACCGCTACCCGCGGCTGTTCCGCCTTGAGGGTGGCGAGGATCGCTTCCAGACGGATTTCCGTGAGCAGCGGGATGTCGGCCGACAGGCCCAGGCGGTTGCCGCGCAGGGCGATCTGCGCGGCGGATTCCTCACCGCTCACGTACAGGGTTTTCGCGCGCGCGTGGAGGTCGGCCAGGGCCTGCAACAGCAGGGTGGATTTGCCGATGCCGGGATCGCCCCCCAGCAATACCACGCCACCACCGACCAGGCCGCCGCCCAATACCCGGTCGAATTCCGCCAGCCCGGTGGCCAGGCGCGGCGTCTCCACCGCCTGCACCGCCGACAGGCGCACCACCTCGCCGCTCGCGGCGAGGGCCTGGAAGCGCCGGGGCTTGGCCTCCTGGATGGATTCCGACAGGGTGTTCCAGGCCAGGCAGTGCGGGCACTGGCCCTGCCATTTGCTGGTCTGGCCGCCACAATGGCCGCAGACGTAGAGGGTGGTCGCTTTCGCCATGGACGGATTAGAACCCAGCCTGGGGCAAATACAAAAAAAAGCCCGGCGAACCGGGCTTTTTCAACGCGGCGTGGACCTCAGTCCATGGCGCGGATGTTGGAGGCCTGCTTGCCCTTGGGGCCCTGGGTGACGTCGAAGGAAACCTTCTGGTTTTCCTTCAGGGTCTTGAAGCCGGAGGACTGGATCGCGGAAAAATGCGCGAAGAGATCTTCGCCGCCGCCATCGGGGGAAATGAAGCCGAAACCCTTGGTCTCGTTGAACCACTTAACGGTGCCTGTAGCCATGATGAATATCCAAAAAAAAGAAAAAAGGTCACGCGAACCGTGAATCAGCTTGGAGACAGGCAGGTATCGGCAAACGACGACTGACGGAAACGCACTGGCAGGTTCAACGCGCGCGCATCATCTTTGTCGCGGCGGGTCAAGTCAAGCGGTATTTCAATGTGATGACGGCGCGCCGGGCGGGCGCGGCCGGCGTGGACCGCCTCGCCGCGCAATCCGCCTTGCCCAACGTCAAGGAACGGCAGCAAACGCAAGCGGAGCATGCGCCCCGTTCAATATACTGAGTGAAGGCCCGACATGAGCACCCCTGGCACCTACCTCACGCATGACCACCAAGCCTGCGACGATCTCTTCGCCGCCGCCGAGAACGCGGTGGCGGCCGACGACTGGCCGCGCGCCCAGCAGGAATTCGAGCGTTTCGGCGCCGGCATGCGCCGCCACTTCAGCATGGAGGAAGACGTGCTGTTCCCGGCCTTCGAGGCACGCACCGGCATGAGCGGCGGCCCCACCTTCGTCATGCGCGCGGAACACCGGCAGATGCTCGGCCTGCTGGCGGAAATGGGCGCGGCGCTGGCCAGGCGCGAAGGTCAGGCTTATCTCGGCCAGTCGGAAACCCTGCTGATGCTGATGCGCCAGCACAACATGAAGGAGGAGAACATCCTCTACCCCATGTCCGACCAGGCCCTGGCCGACCGGCAGAGCGAACTGTTGGCCGCCATGGAGGC
>JBBIIR010000019.1:0-13251 GCA_037446455.1 Hydrogenophilales bacterium
CGGAGAAGCCGCCCGCGTCCATGGCGCGCCAGACCTCGCCCACCAGGGGAACGAACTGGGCGACGCCGCCCTCTCCCCCGGCCCCTCCCCCGCCCGCGGGGGAGGGGAGCGAAACCCAGCCCTCCAGCAACGTTGGCTTCAACCCATATTCCGCCAGCGCATTCACCAGGGTCTCGCGCCGGCCCAGGCTTTCCGCCACCACCAGCGTCGCCCCCGCGAAATTGGCCAGGTGGGCTTGCAGGCGGTGGTAGGGGTTTTCAGCCCTGCGCTCCACCTCCACGGCCGGCGCGGCGCGGTACGAAAGCCCCTCCCCCGCAGGCGGGGGAGGGGTTTGGGGAGAGGGAGCCTGGGCTGTGTCTTGGCCGGAAGTTGCGGGAAGGCTTCCCTCTCCGTCGCTTGCGGGGATGGGCAGCCGCAATTCCAGCCGCGCGTAGGGGCGGAGCGCTCCGAAGAACCCGTCCGGCATGAGGAACAGTTCCTCCGGCGCCAGCAGCGGCCGGTTCCGGTCGCCCTGCATCAACCGGTGCCGGCTCTGGGTGTCGCGCCAGAAGTTTTCCACCGCCGCCTGGATATCGCCATGCAGCACCAGCGCGGTGGCCTCGGCCAGGTAGTCGAAGAGGGTGGCGGTGGCCTCGAAGAACAGGGGCAGGTAGTACTCCACGCCGCCGGGGGCGAGTTTGTTGGAAACGTCCTTGTAGACCTGGCTCTTCGACGGGTCGCCCTCGAAGCGTTCGCGGAAGCTTTGCCGGAAATGGCTGACGCCGGCCTCGTCCAGCGGCGCCTCGCGCGCCGGCAGCAGGCGGATTTCCGCCACCTTGTAGAGGGTGCGCTGGGTGTCCGCATCGAAGGTGCGGATGGATTCGATCTCGTCGTCGAACAGGTCGATGCGGTAGGGCAGGGCGGCGCCCATGGGGAACAGGTCGATGATGCCGCCGCGCACGGCGAACTCGCCGGGCGAGAGCACCTGGTTGACCGCGTGGTAGCCGGCCTGGGCCAGGCGGTTGCGCAGCTTCTCGCCGTCGAGCTTGTCCTTCTCCTTGAGCAGGAAGGCGTGCGCGTTCAGGTAGGCCGGCGGGCATAGCCGCTGCGCCGCCGTCGCGGCGGGCGCCACCAGCACGTCCAGCCTGCCCTGCGAAGCCAGCCAGAGGGCGGACAGCCGCTCGGACACCAGGTCCGGGTGCGGCGAGATGGGGTCATAGGGCAGGGTCTCCCAGTCCGGCAACAGGCGCACGGACAGGGCGGGGTCGAACCAGGCGATCTCCTCGGCCAGCCGCGCCGCATCCTGGGCGGTCTGGGTGAGCACCAGCAGGCGGCCGGCCTTGCCATATTGCGAGAGAACCAGACTGTCCGCCGAGCCGGACGGAAGCGACAAACGCCGGCGTTGGCCGGGCGGTGGAAAAGCGGGCAGGGCGGTCATGACGGGGCGATTCGGAGAAGGCCGGCATTATCCCAAATCGCGGTGGGAGAAGTTGTTACCCCCCTTTGACAAAGGGGGAAGAAAGCCAACCCCCAGGTCAGCCCACCCGCGCCCGGATGGCCTGGCGATGGCGCCGGAAGACGAACTGGACGAGGGCGTCGTTGAGTGCCTGCGACAGGCCGGACAGCCCCGCCCGCGCCAGGCCCGCCATGGGCGCCAGGGCCACGGCGGGTAGTTTCAGGGTCAGCGGCAAGGCTTCCGAGGGGCGCAATTCGAGGACCAATGCCGCGCCTTCAGCGGGCGCATCGGTCTCTTCCCACTCCACCACCTCGGCCCCCAGCCTTACCCGCCGCGCGTCGCACGGCGCGCTCGCCTCCAGGGCCCGGGCGAGCAGATACAGGACCAGGTCCAGCTTGGCTTCCAGCCGGTCGAGGCGGCGGTTGTCGGCGCCGGGCTCGGTTTCGTGGCCGCCTTCCATCTGGTTGATGGCCGTCAGCAACAGGGCCGCTTCGCGCATCATGGCCTGGCGCGTGTCGTCGTCCGGCGCGGCCGCGCGCCAGACCAGGGGCATGCGGCATTCGCACAACAGACCTTCATTCATCCCGCTCTCCCGGAAAAAGGGCCGTGCCGAACCGCGCCAGACGCGCCGCGCCGTAGCAGGCCTCGTGCTCCGCCGCGCGGCTGATCGGCACGCCGAGCAGGCGGGCGCGGATGCGCTCGTAGGTCGGATTGCCGGCGCCGCCGCCGCTGCTCACCACGCGGCTCAGGGAGGTGGCGCCCAGCTCGGCCAGGCGACGATAGCCCAGCGCCTCGATGCGGGCCAGCCCTTCCAGCAGGCCGTGCAGGAATTCCGCCCGTTCCGCCGGACGGGGTTCCAGCCGGGGCGGCAGGGCCGGGTCGTTGACGGGGAAGCGCTCGCCGGGGCGGGGCAGGGGGTAATAGTCCAGGCCGGAGGCGTGTTGCGGATCGATGCGCGCCGACAGCGCCGGCAATTCGTCGTCGGAAAAATGCTGGCGCAGCACGCCGCCGCCGGCGTTGGAGGCCCCGCCCGCCAGCCACAGATTGCCGAACCAGTGCGAATAGATGCCGTAGCGGCCGTCATCCACGCGGGTTTCCGAGAGCAGCTTCAACACCAGCGTGGTGCCCAGGGAGGTCACCGCCTCGCCCGGCCGGTCGACGCCGGCGGCCAGGAAGGCGGCGATGCTGTCGGTGGTGCCGGCGCGCACCAGGCAATCCGGGTTGAGGCCCAGTTCCCGCGCCCGCGGACGTTCCACCACCCCCAGGTCGGCGCCGGGCTTCACCAGCACCGGCAGGTAGTCCACGTCGGCCAGGTATTCCACCCAGGCCGGCCACTGGCCGGTTTGCAGGTCCGCGCCCATCTTCAGGGCATTGTGGTAGTCGCTCATGGGCCGGCCAGAGAGCAGGGCGGACAGCCAGTCCGCCTGGTTCAGGTAGAGCCGCGCCCGCTCCAGGCCCAGTCTCTTTTTCAGCCACAGCATCTTGGCCAGGCCGGAGGTGGCGGCTGCCGCAGGGTGTTCCGCCCCCGCCGCCCGGCGGATGGCGGCGGCCTCCTCCGTCGCCCGCGCGTCGTGGTACAGCAGCGGCGGATAGGTGGGATTGAGCGCCTCGTCGCAGGCCAGCACGCTGGCCGAAGTACCGTCCACCGCCAGGGCCGCCATCCGCTTGCGCATGCCAGCGGGAATCTGGGCGATCAGGTCGAGCAAGGCCTCGCGCCAGGTGGCCGCCGCCTCGTGTTCCGGCAGCGCGCCGAACTCCACCCGCGCCATGTCCTCGATCTGCCCGGTGGGCGCGATGACGCAGGCGCGGGCGCCGGAGGTGCCGAAGTCGATGCCCAGGAACATCAAACGTCATTCCGGCGCTTGTCCCCGAATGGGGGGGCGGAATCCAGGAAACCCCATAGGCCGATCCGAGGCTGACGCCGGAGCGATGTTTCAACCAAGAAAGCGTCCACCCTCATGCGAACCCCAGCCCTCGGTGTCGGCTACCGACCCTAGCCAATCAAGGGTTTCAACTTCCAGGCGATCACCGCGCGGGAGCGGGGATTGGCGCCGGCATTCCTCGGTGAACCCGGTACGCCGGGTATCCGGCGCCCAGATCTGGATCGGGCGCATGCCCGCGTCGCGAAGTGCCTGGCGTTGCTTCTGGACGCTTTCGGAAGTGTTCGCGCTCATGGTTTCCCCCAACAGTTACATGAAACATTGTAGGTGCGCCCGTTGCATGTCATGGGCGCCTTTGAGGCGCTCACAAACTCAAGCCCCAGGCTTTGCCGGGGGTATTTGACTATTTACGCCATCCACGACCCCTTGGCCATCAGCCGCGGCGGTTGGAATTGGCCGGAAAGGCGCTCAGTTCGACGCGCGGCGCCGGTTCCCAACCCGCCTTGCGCTGCTCGGCGACGACGTTGGTGAAGATGCCGCCGCGCACATAGAACTTGCTGGTCAGGCGCATGAAGCGCGGCTCGGTGGCGCGCACCAGGTCGTCGAGGATGCGGTTGGTGACATCCTCGTGGAAATGCCCCTCGTCGCGGAAGGACCAGATGTAGAGCTTCAGGCTCTTCAGTTCGACGCAGCGCCGGTCCGGGATGTAATCCAGAAACAGGGTGGCGAAGTCCGGCTGGCCGGTCTTCGGGCACAGGCAGGTGAACTCGGGAATCTCGATGTGGATGTGGTAATCCCGGCCAGGTTGCGGGTTGTCGAAGGTTTCCAGGGATTTGGCGGGCTGGCTGGGCATGACGCGGAAGCTGGTTAAAATGACGCCCGGATTATAAGGCTCACCGATCAGACCTCTTTTGATGAAACGCGACGAAGCGCTCAAGCAGCTGCATGCCCATATGCCCGAGATGGTCGCGCGCTTCGGCGTCAAGCGTTTGGCCCTGTTCGGCTCCACCGCACGGGACGAGGCGCGGGAGGACAGCGATGTGGATGTGCTGGTGGATTTTGTCCACCCCGCTACTTTTCATGGTTACTTCGATTTGAAGTTTTACCTTGAGGATTTGCTGGGCCACGCGGTGGATCTTGTATGTGAGAAGGCTGTGCGCGAACCCATTCGTCCACACATCGAGCGGGATGCGATCCATGTCGCGTGAGTGGAAATTGTTTTTTCAGGACATGTTGGAGTTTTGCCAACGCATCCTGAGCTATACGGAAGGTCTGGATCGTGCATCGTTCGAGGCCGCCAATCTGAATTTCGACGCCACCATCCGCAACATCGAACTGATTGGCGAAGCCGCGCGGAATATTCCCGAGCCCATACGCGCTCAGATGCCGGATATTCCCTGGCCGAAGCTGGTGGGAATACGCAACGTGCTCGCGCACGGCTATTTCTCCACCGACAAGGATGTGCTCTGGGATCTGATCCGGCACGCTGTGCCAGTCTTGTTGGCGCAACTGCAATCTCATCAGGCGCGGATCGACCGCGGTGAGGTTCAGTAGGCCAACAAGTCATGCGCCTCAAGCACATCCACATCGCCGGCTTCAAGTCCTTCGTGGACCCGGTGACCATCCCCGCCACCTCCCAGTTGACCGGCATCGTCGGCCCCAACGGCTGCGGCAAGTCCAATGTCATCGACGCGGTGCGCTGGGTGCTGGGGGAGTCCAAGGCGCGCGAACTGCGCGGCGCCTCCATGCAGGACGTGATCTTCAACGGCTCGAGCGGACGCAAACCCGCCAGCCGCGCTTCGGTCGAACTTTTGTTCGACAACAGCCTGGGCAAGGCCGCCGGCCAGTGGTCGCAGTACGCGGAAATCTCGGTGAAGCGGGTGCTGACCCGAACCGGGGATTCCTCCTACTGGATCAACAACGTCCAGGTGCGCAAGAAGGACATGGCCGACCTGTTCCTGGGCACCGGCCTGGGCGGCGACGCCTACGCCATCATCGAGCAGGGCATGATCTCCCGCATCATCGAGGCCAAGCCCGAGGAACTGCGCGGTTTCCTGGAGGAAGCCGCGGGCGTGTCCAAGTACAAGGAGCGGCGCAAGGAAACCGAAAGCCGCCTGCGCGACACCCGCGAGAACCTGGAGCGGGTCTCCGACATCCGCGAGGAACTGGGCCGGCAACTGGAAAAACTGGCGGCCCAAGCGGAAGTGGCCCGGCGCTACTTCGAGCTGGACGCCGACAAGGGCCTCAAGACTCACTGGCTGGCCCTGATCCGCAAGCGCGACGCCCAGGCCCGCCAGGTGGACCTGCAGCGGCAGCAGGAAACGGCGCGCAACGACATCGAGGCCAGGACCGCCGACCTGCGCCGCCAGGAAGCCGACCTGGAAGCCCGCCGCCTGGAGCAGTTCGCCGCCACCGAGGCGCTGAACCAGGCCCAGGCCCATTTCTACGCCGAGAGCGGCGAGGTGGCGCGGGTGGAACAGGAACTGCGCCACCTGCACGGCGCCCGCGAGCGGCTCGCGCATGACATCCGCCAGGCGGGCGAACGCCGGCTGGAGAGCGAAGCCGAGCGCCAGGCCGCCGAGCTGGAGACCAGCCAACGGCGGGACGAACTGGCCCTGGCCGAGGAACAGGCGGAAATGCTGGCCGAGGGCGCCGCCCAGGCCGGCGAGGCCCTGCCCGAGGCCGACGCCGCCTGGCGCGAAGCCCAGGCCGCCGTCGCCGCCGCGCAGCAGGACATGGCCCGCTGCGAACAGGCCATCCAACTGGAAGGGGCCAACCAGGCCCACGCCGAACGCAACCTGGACCAGCACAAGGCCCGCGAACTGCGCCTCATGGAAGAGCAGAAACGCCTGGGCGAATCCGACGCCGCCCATCTGGAACGCCAGCGCATGGACCTGGAAGCCGAGCAGGAGCGGGTGGAGCGGCTCGGCGAATACCTGGAGGCCGCCCGCGCCGAATGGCCCCGGCACGAGGCCCGCCTGCGCCAGGCCCGCCAGGCCTTGGACGCCGCCAACCGGGAACTGCACCGCCGGGAGGCGGAAGTCGCCGCCCTGAGCAAGATGCAGGCCGCCGCCCAGCAGACGGAAAGCGAAGGCGCCGCCTGGCTGGAGCGTCACGGACTGCAATCGGTGGCGCGGCTGTGGCAGCGGATCCGGGTGGAGGAGGGCTGGGAAACCGCGGTGGAAGCGGCTCTGGGCGAAGCCATGGCGGCCCTGGCGGTGGAAGCCGAAATGGCCTGGGCCGACGATCCGCCCGAAGCCAGGTTTGAGCTGTTGCTCCCCTCCCCCGCAAGCGGGGGAGGGGCCGGGGGAGAGGGAACAAGCTTTGCCGATTCCGACCAGGCTCCCTCTCCCCTAACCCCTCCCCCGGCGGGGGAGGGGGATCTGCATCCCCTGGCCGAGCTCATCCACACCGACCATCCCCTGGTGGCCCGCTTCCTCGCCGACCGCCTGGCCCTGGCCTATGCCACCGACAGCCTGGTCCACGCCCTGGCGCAGCGCGAGCGGCTGCCCATCGGCGCCTACATCGCCACCCGCGACGGCCACCGCGTCAGCCGCGACACCCTGGTCTTCAACGCCCCGGAAAAGGGTCACCACGGCTTGCTGGCCCGGGCCCGGGAGATCGAGACCCTGGACGCCGACCTGGAGCTGGCGCGCGGCGGCGCCGAGGAGGTTGCGGAAGAGGTCGCCAGGGCGGAAGAAACCCTGCAGACCGCCCGCCGCCAGGGCGAGGCGCTCAACGCGCAACTCTCCCAGGCCCAGGAACAGGTGCATCTGCTGCAGGTGGAAGTGGTGCGCGGCCAGGAGGCGGCGCGCCGGGTGGAGGAACGCCGCGCCCAGATCGGCCGGGAACTGGACGAACTCTACGAACGCATGGGCGAGGAGGAGGCGGCCTGGAACGATGCCGGCGAACGTCACCGCGAAGCCCAGCTCGAATACGACAGCGCGAAGGAGCGCCTGGACGCGGCGCGTACCGCCCGCCAGGCCGCCGACCAGAAGCTGCACATGGTGCGGGAAAGCCAGCGCCGGGCCGAGCGGGAAGCCCAGGAGGCCGCCTTCCTGGTGCGTTCCCTGGGCGCCCGCCTGAAGGATCTGGAGGAACGCAAGGGCCGCGCCCTGCGCACCCTGGACGAACTGGCCGGCACCCTGGAGCGGCTGCAAGCGGAACTGGCCCTGGCCCAGGAAACCCCCACCCTCGCCCTGCTGGATGCCGCCCTGGAAAAGCGGCAGCGGGCCGAGACGGCCCTGACCGCCGCCCGCGAGGCGCTGGAAGGCGCCAACGCCGCCCTGCGCGAACTGGAGTCCGGCCGCCTGGCCACCGAGCATGCCCTGGAGCCCCTCAAGGAAAAGCTCATGGCCCTGGAGCTCAAGCTCCAGGAAGCCCATTTGCTGGAGACCCGCTACGCCGAGGAACTCGAAGGCGTCGAGCTGGAAGAGTTGGAAACCCGCGCCCAGGCCGCCGGCCTTGCCGCCCGCGGCGAGACCTGGCTGAAGAACGACCTGGCGCGGCTGGAGGCCGACATCGCCGCCCTGGGCGCGGTGAACATGGCCGCCCTGGACGAACTGAAGGCGGCCCAGGAGCGCAAGGAGTACCTGGACGCCCAGGCGGAGGACCTGGAGACCGCCGCCAACACCCTGGAGGAAGCCATCCGCCGCATCGACGCGGAAACCCGCGCCCGCCTGAAGGACACCTACGACCGGGTCAGTCGGGAGTTCAAGGATCTATTCACCGAGTTGTTCGGCGGCGGCGAAGCGCAGCTCATCCTCACCGGCGAGGAGATCCTGGACGCCGGCCTCACCGTGCTGGCGCAGCCGCCGGGCAAGAAGAACAGTTCCATCCACCTGCTCTCCGGCGGCGAGAAGGCGTTGACCGCGCTCTCGCTGGTGTTCGCCTTCTTCCGCCTCAATCCGGCGCCGTTCTGCCTGCTGGACGAGGTCGACGCGCCCCTCGACGACAGCAATACCGAGCGTTATTGCGGCCTGGTGAAGAAGATGTCGGAAGTCACCCAGTTCCTGTTCATCACGCACAACCGCATCACCATGGAAATGGCCCTCAACCTGGTCGGCGTGACCATGCCGGAGCCGGGCGTGTCGCGACCGGTGGCGGTGGACGTGGAGGACGCGATACGCATGGCGGCCTGAGGAAAACTCAGCCTCTTCCGAACCCGGCCGCATCGAGGCCGGAGGGCGTCATGCATGCGCGCGTTTAGCCCCTGACCTTGCCCAGGCCGCGCGCGGCCTGCAGGCAGAGCATCTTGAAGTCGGTATAGGTGAGGGGATCCAGGCCGCATTCGCCGTGTCCCCGGTCGGCATAAATGAGGCCCAGCGGCTTGCTGCCGTTGAACAGGCTCATGGCGTAGAAATCGCCGGCGCCGACGAGTTTCCGCAGCCTCGGATCGACCATCGGCCACAGCCGCTCGCGGTTGCCCTCGTTGATCCAGACTCCCTGCATCTTGCCCATGAGTTGGGCGAACAGATCCTTGCCGTCCAGGCGAAATTCAAAATGGCGAAGCGGGTCGTCGGCGGTGATGCCCAGGGTGAAGCGCGATTTCACGCGCACGCCGTCCGGCGTCACCATGGCGAAAAGGATGCGCGTGAGACCGAGGCCGGTATGCAGTCCCTTGAGGATCACCGCGCTCATCTGGTTGAGGTTGTAGCTGCCGTCGAGGTGGCTCTCGATGCCCTTCAGGGTATCGCGGAATACCTGCTTGTCCGGCATCGGACAGGCCTGGTGTGCGTCGGGCGCCGGCGCCTCGCTGGCTGGCCTGGGCGCTGCGCTCGGCTGCGGCTCCTCGTCCTCCTCGTCCTCCTCGGCCGGCCAGGGGCCGGGAATCATGGGGATCCAGGCGCCGGCCGGTGTTGCCGCAAGCCAGGCGCTGCCGCGCGCGGCGCGCGCGGCATTGGCGTGGGCGATGCCGATGACCTGCTCCAGCGGCAGGTGATCGAGATCGGCGAGGGCCTGGTAATCCTGCAACAAAGCCTCGTCCCACCAGCCCTTTTCCGCGCGCCGGGCGATGTCGATGCAGGCCGCCAGAATGGTCTGACGCGGCCGCCCAGCGCGAGCGGGATCGAGCAGGTCGCGCGTGAATTCGGGTACGTTCCAGGCCTCCAGGATGCCCAGACGCCAGGCCGACAGGGTCTGGCCGAGGACCGTGGCGGCGGCTTCCTCGACCGGCATCCGGCGGCCAAGCGCGCGCAGGCGCCGGGCCTCGGCCGGCGCCCGCAGCCAGAGCAGCATCTCCGGCACATGGTGCAGGATGGCCGCCACCTGGACTTCCTCGGCCTGGATGTCGCTGTGCAGGACCGCGAAATCCCTGGCCTGCCAGGCGGCGTGCTGGGCGCGCCGGACCAAACCATGCAGGGCGCGCAGGGCGAAGGCGTCCTGCCCGGCGGGGGTGTTCTCGAGGACGGGCAGCGCGCGCGCGGCTTCCAGGTAGGCGCCGATGCCCTGCATCATCACCGCGTGCTCGACGGTGGTGACTTCGTTGCCGGAGCGTTGCGCCATTCTCTTGTTGACGGTGTGGATGACCAGCAGGGTGGCGAAGGGGTCGGACAGGATCTCGTGCGCGACCTCGCGCGCCGGCAGGCGGTCGCGCCGCGGCGCAAGCTCGACCAGGGCGCGATGGGTGTGGCGGAATAGCGGGGTGTCGCCGGGCAGCAGGCGGGTAAGCCAGTCAGTCATCCCATCCTCCGGATGAACAGGCGGGCGCCGGACAGGTCGTCCAGTTCGACGACCTCGTCAAAGGTCACGCCGGGCGCCGGGAAGCTGTTGCTGACGAACAGGCTGCCGGGTTTCATCTCGGCGCCCGCCTTCTCCCAGAGCCGCGCCATGGGAGCCGGGGAGAGATAGGCGTAGAGCAGGTCGCAGCGCGACAGGTCGGTGTTCCACAGGCTGCCCAGGCGCACCTCGGCGCGCCCGAGCAGGCGCAGACGGGCGCAGAGCCAATTGAGGGGCGCGGCCTCGACGCCCTCCAGGCGCGCATCCGGGCGCAGCCTGGCCACCCGCGCCAGCGGTCCGCCGAGACCGCAACCGAGGTCGAGCAGGTGGCCGTTGGCGGGCAGGCGCCGGGCCAGTTCCTCCGCCGCGCGGGCGCTGGAAAGATAGAGCGGCACGCGTGTGCGCACGGCGCCCAGGGAGGTGAGCGCGAGCAGGGCGAAGCCGGCAAGGTACCAGCGCGGATCAAGGTCTACAGCGAGGCCGAGCCACAACAGGGGCGCGAAGGCTAGGTTGATGGCGCGCCACCAGGGCGGCAGCCGCCAATACACGGCCAGGCCGGCGGCGATCACGCCCACCAGCAGGGCCAGGACCAGCGGGGGGAGGGGCGGGGCGCCGGCCAGCAGCAGCGCGGCGATGAGCAGGCCCGGCAGGTGGGCGAGCAGGGCGGCCAGCGCGGGCGGCAGGCGGGCGATGCGGGACAAGGGCGGCGGCGACAACGACGGGGCGTCAGCGCTGGACATCCATCTTCTCCGCCACTTCCCGCGCCGTGGTCGCCTCGACCTGCCTGCCTTCGCGGGTGATGGCCTCCTCGGCCTTCTTGTTCATGACGATGATGGAGATGCGGCGGTTGACCGGCGAGTTGGGATTGTCCTTGTCGAAGGGGATGGCCGAGCCCAGGCCGACCACGCGCAACACCTTGCCGTCCTCCAGGCCGCCCGCCACCAGTTCGCGCCGCGAGGCGTTGGCGCGGTCGGCGGAGAGTTCCCAGTTGCTGTAGCCGGTTTCGCCGCCGGAATAGGCCACCGCGTCGGTGTGTCCGGACAGGCTGATCTTGTTCGGCACCTGGTTCAGGGTGCGGCCGATTTCGCGCAGGATGTCGCGGGTGTAGGCCTTCATGACGGCGCCGCCGGAATCGAACATGGGCCGGTTCTGGTCGTCGATGATCTGGATGCGCAGCCCCTCGCTGGTGATGTCCAGCTTCAACTGTTTCCTGAACTGGGCCATCTTCGGATTGCTTTCGATGGCTTTCTCCAGCTTGGCTTTCAGGTCCTGCAGGCGGGCGGATTCCTGTCTCTCCTGTTCGGCGCGGGAGGCTTCGACATCGATTTCGCCGCGCTTGACCTGGCCGGTTCGGCGCGTCAGATCCTCGCCGCCGCCCTTGATCACGCTGGTCGCGTCGCCGGCGCCCTCGCCGCCCATCATGGCGACTTTCAGCGGCGTCTTGAAATGTTCCGAGATGCCCTGCAGGGTAGCCTTGCTGGATGAACCCAGCAGCCACATGAGCAGGAAGAAGGCCATCATGGCGGTGACGAAGTCGGCGTAGGCGATTTTCCAGGCGCCGCCGTGGGCGCCGCCGCTCACCTTCTTGATGCGCTTGATGACTATGGGTCGTTGGGTATCGTCGGCCATGTCGGTCTCCGTCGGGGATCAGCCGCTTATCAGGCCTTGGCCGCCTTGCGCGCCTTGATGTCGTCCTCCAGCTCGCGGAAGGAGGGCCGCTCGTTGGAGAACAGCACCTTGCGCCCGAATTCCGCGCAGGTTTGCGGCGCGAAGCCGTTCAGCGAGGCGAGCAGCACCACCTTGATGGTTTGCAGCGCCTTGGTCGATTCGCTGGCCTTGGTTTCCAGCACGCTGGCGAGCGGCGCCATGAAGCCGTAGGACAGCAGGATGCCGAGGAAGGCGCCGACCAGGGCCTTGGCGATGAGGCCGCCGAGTTCCGGCGGCGGCAGGTGCAGGGAGCCCATGGTGATGACCACGCCCATCACGGCGGCGACGATGCCGAAGGCGGGCAGGGCGTCGGACATCTTGGCGACGGCGTGGGCGACGTGCATTTCCTCCTGGTTGTGGGTCTCGATTTCGTTGTCCATCAGGTTCTCGATTTCCATCGCGTTCAGATTGCCGCCCACCATCATGCGCAGGTAGTCGGTGATGAAGTCGACGAGGTGGTGGTTGGCGACGATGTTGGGATACTTGGCGAAGATGGCGCTCTTGTCCGGTTCCTCGACATCGCCCTCGAGCGACATCAGGCCTTCCTTGCGCGCCTTCGCCAGCAACTCGAAGAGCAGGCCGATGAGTTCCATGTAGAACGTCTTGGTGTACTTGGAGCCCTTGAAGCAGCTCGCCAGGCCGCTCAGGGTATGTTTCAGCGCGTGCGCGTTGTTGGCGGCGATGAAGGCGCCGAGGGCCCCGCCGAAGATCATGATGAACTTGGTGGGTTGCACCAGGGCGGCGATATGGCCGCCGATGGCCACGTAAGCCCCGAAGATGCAGCCCAGGGCCACCACCCAGCCGATGATCACGAACATGTTCGGTTTCTCCTTTTAGATCAGCGCTTTCTGCAATACCTGCCGCACCGGTCCGAAACTCCTGCGATGGATGGGGCTCGGACCGAGGGCTTCCAGGGCGGCCAGGTGTTCCGGGGTGGGATACCCGACGTGCCGCTCGAAGCCGTAGTCGGGGTAGATATCGGCAAGGCGGCGCATTTCTTTATCCCGTTCGGTCTTCGCCAGGATGGAGGCGGCGGAAATGCGGGGCTCGCTGGCGTCGCCCTTGACGATGGCGCGCGCGGGGATCGGCAGTTCCGGGCAGCGGTTGCCGTCGATGAGCGCTTCCGCGGCGGCCGGATGCAGGCCCAGCACGGCGCGCCGCATGGCCAGCAGGCTGGCGCGCAGGATGTTGAGCGCGTCGATCTCCGCCGCCGAGGCCCAGGCCACCGAACAGGCCAGGGCGTGGGCGCGAATCTCGCCGGCCAGGCGCACGCGGTTGGGTTCGGCCAGCTTCTTGGAATCCTTCAGGCCGGGAATGGGCCGGGCCGGGTCGAGGATCACCGCCGCGGCGCATACCGGGCCGGCCAGGGGGCCGCGCCCCGCCTCATCCACCCCGCAGATCAGCGGGGTCTGGAGAGCGCGGCACGGGGCTTGCGGGATGCGCATGGATTTCTATTAGGCTGGTGTGTGCCGCATGCCTCAGCCCTTAACGTGAAAGTCGCCTCCGCGACAC